>NZ_PSUU01000002.1:0-131301 GCF_002932015.1 Rathayibacter sp. AY1H3 | reverse complement strand
GCGACCGCGCCGGCGCGGGCGGCCACGTCGTCCGGCAGGACCGCGAGCGTCTTCCGGGCAGCGGTCCTGGCTGCCTGCCGGAACGGACTGCGCTGCAGCGCGCTGAGGCCGATCAGCACGGCGACGGCCTCCTCCACCGTGAATCCGGCCGGCCCGAGGGTCGCGGACGCGTCGATGACGTAGCCGCCCGTGCGGCCGGGCTCCGCCCAGATCGGCAGACCCGCCTGCTGCAGCGCGGACAGGTCCCGCTCGATGGTCCGCACCGACACCTCGAACCGCTCGGCGAGACGGCGCGCGCTCCGCGGCCGGGGCGAGACCGCCCGCAGCTCCTCGACGAGCCCGTACAGACGATCGGTGCGGTTCACCCGACCATCATCCGCCCGGGCCTTCGGGGTGGCGTCCGTCGCCGGACTCACTGCGGAGAGATCTCCGCGGCAGCGGCCGCCGCGGGGCGCCTGCGGGAGGAGCCGTCCTGACGGTGGGCCGCCCCTGGGAGTCGCCCGTCTACTCCGCGAGCGCGCGCAGGTGCACCGCCGCCCAGGAGCGGAACGGCGTCCACGTCTCGGAGATCTCGTCGATCGACCGGTCGTCGCCGTAGCGCTTCGCGACTTCGTCGCTCAGCCTGCCCTCGTTGCGCGGCAGGACGTCGGGGAAGTTCGCGCCGCGGATCACGACGAGCTCGGCCGAGAACGGCCCCATCCCCAGGATGCTCTGCACCTGGACGAAGGCCTCGGCCGGCTGGAGCGAGCGCAGGTGGGAGCCGGAGAGCTGTCCGTCGAGGGCGGCCTCGGCGATCGCCTGCAGGTACTCCGCCTTGCGGTCGGGCAGGTCGAGGGACGCCGCACGCAGGACGGCCGGGGACGGGAAGGCTCCGTCATCACCGAGCTGCTGCGCGAGACGCGTCCTGACCGCCGCCGCCTGCCGGATCTGCAGCCGACGCGACAGGACCGTCCAGACCGCCGCCTCGTAGGGCGAGAAGAAGCCGCACGGCCGGAACCCGGGGAGCCGAGCCTGCACGTCCGCGATGACCTCGTCGCGCGCCGCGACGTCGGGCCAGCTGCGCCCGTCGATGTCGATGGACAGCAGCCGACGGACCTGCTCGGTCGCGGCGTCCAGGTCGCCCGGGCCCTCGACCACGATGCGGGCGGACGGCCCGTCCTGGGTGACCGCGACGTCCACTCGCTGCCAGTCGGCATCGCAGAGGAGGGCGGAGCGGATGCCCGCGGCCTGCGGCTGCGACGCGAGCCGGTTCGGGGTGAAGCCCTCCCAGAACCGCTGGGTGGTGGCCAACGACCAGGGCCCGAGGATCTCGTGAACGGTCTCGAGTCGAGTCACGGTCGGGCCTCGGGGCTCTGAGCGGCGGCAGGACCGTCGGTCCCGGAGGGGGTGGACGAGCCGTCGGGCGGTTCATCGGCGGGTGCCGCATCGGTCGACCGTTCTCCGAAGAGGAAGGCCTCGCCGTCGGAGTAATGGCTGTTCACGCTCACGTGCTCGGCGAAGCGCTCGTCCCCGAACGCCGCTGTCAGGTCGTCGGCCGAGCGCCACTGCACCTACTCGATGATCCGATCGCTCCGGAGGTCGCGGAAGAAGCTCGTCGAGACGAAGCCCTCGAGCGTTCTGATGTGACCGCGCGTCTCGCTCTCGTTGTACTCGGCCATCCATGCCTGCTTGCCCGCGACGGGCGCCAGTCGGATGATCTCGTGGGCCGCCGTCGGGGCAGCGCGCACCGGATCGACGGGAGTCGCGTCGTCCGGGCTCGCCGTCGCCGAGGTGGTGAACCGGTAGATCCCCTCGTCCACGACCCACGACGGTTCAGCGCGGCTCAGTTCCGCCGCGAAATCCTCGGCGTCGCGGCGGCTGCGCCAGAAGAGCAGCCCTAAGAGGAGCTCGGTGCCGGGGAAGGAGGGCGGGCCGAGCACGCGGCCCTGCGCCAGCCGGATCGCTCCGCCGTACCCCGTCCTCGGACGTGCGAGCGCTGCCGGCAAGGTGACCGGATCGGACCGTTCCGACCCCGCGCCGCTCGGGTGCACTTCTGCGCTGACCACGACGACGAAGGGGGACGCGTCACCGTCGACGGTGGTGCTTCGTGGGGACACTGACATGGGAGGACCTCCGGGCTTCGAGGACGCCGGAGGTTTTCAGCCCCGGATCGACACCGCCGGTGAGACGGGTCGACCACTCCGATGAGAATCGGTCAGGCGATGACGGTACACCACTTCCCTCCCGCCGCCCCGATCCCGGACGCCCGATTCGCATCCCTCGGGTGAAGCGGTCGGTCCCGCTCGGCGGTGACGGGGACAGCCGCCCGACCGGCGACCGCGGCTCAGTACTGCGCCGGCTCGTGCACCTCGACGGAGCCGTAGAGGGGGGCGCGGCGGGCGTACCGCACGGCGTCGTCCCGGGTCGGGCAGTCGAGCAGGTAGTAGCCGACGAGGGCTGACCGCTCCTCCGCTCGGGAGGGGGCCGGAGTGCCGCTTCCTCTTCGCGCCGCGGTCAGATCCGTCTCGACGGAGACGTCCCCGGAGGCGTCGGCGAAGCGTCCGGAGTCGACGAGGACGCCGTCCGCCTTCAGCGACGCGTCGTAGTCCGCCCAGGCCGCGTAGTCCTCGGGCGCATCGCCCCCGGCGTAGCTGCCGTCCGACCGCATCACGAGCATGATCTTCATCGCGCCTCCTGGTTCATCCGACCACCGTTCCCCCGGCGGCCGCCTCCGCGGTCGGATCGCCCCCGGGAACCGGCACGCCGAGCCTCCGACCATTCCGGGTCGAGGCGACCGTGCAGGGAAGGGATCGCTACGGAGCGGGATCGTCCGCGTCGAGGGCCTGCTGGAGGAGCCGGAGCGCCTTCGGCCCGACTCCGTGGAGGGTTGCGAGACGGTTGAGGCCCACCCGCCTCACGTCGTCCACATCGTGCACGCCCGCGTCCTCGAGCGCACGGGTGGCCGGGGCGCCGACGGCGGGAAGCGGTCGCGGATCCATACGTCCGACACTACGAACCGGACGACCGTGCCGACAGCCGATCATTCGGCGACTTCTGGCGGCGGGTGATTCCGGCGGCTGCCGTCACGACAGCAGCGGCGGCGAAGGCGACCATCGTGCCCAGCCCGTCGAGCAGCGCTCCGAGCCCCACTGCGCCCACGGCCTGTCCGGCGATCAGCACCACGAAGAGCAGGGCCGTGCCGGTCGCCGCGCGGTCCGAGTCGAGAGCGGCGGTCCAGGCGATGAGCGACCCGGTGGCGGCGGTGCATCCCCATCCGAAGAGCAGGCAGGCCGCGAGGGCGGACGGCGTGCCGGCGGCGAGCGCCAGGCCCAGGGTTCCCGCGGCGGCGGTCGCGGTGGTGATGGTCCACGCGGTGCGAGGCGACAGGGTACTGGTCCAGCGGGCGGTGGCGATCGTGACGGCGGAGCGCGAGCCGCTGCGTCGAGCGAGACCTGTCGTCCGCCCGGCCCGTGCTCGTGGTGCCGGAAGGCCGTCGACCGTTCCGCCGATCGGAGGTCGGCACGACGCTCCGGAGGGACTCGAGAACGAGGGACGGAGAAGACCACTGTCTCGATAGCCTCTGGATCGAGACGCCCGGTCTCACGCCCTCCTCCTGCCACCGAGGCAGGGCCCTGCAGCCCCGAGAGGACCGCTATGAGCTTCCCGCCTGTCGACTACGCCACGTACCAGGCCCTGCGTGACGAGGACATCAGCCATCCCGATGTCGAGGGAGGGGGCTGGAAGCTCGGGCACGCGACGTCCTGGGCGAGGTGGGGCGAGCGCGGTGACCTGGCCGGCCCCGTCACGGCGAGCAGTCCCGAGGAGTTCGTCGAGCTGCAGCCCATGACGACATCCGTCGTGCTGTTCGCGATCAACTGGGGCGGGAAGAACCCTCCCTCCGACCCGACGTTCTGGCAGACCTTCCATTCGCCCGGTCATCGGGGCGACGGCGCACTCCGGAACAGTGTGCGCGCCGCCTACGACGAGGTCCTCGACTCGAGTGCGCCTGTCGCCTACATGTCGGACGTCTTCAAACTGGTTCCGACCCGTGACGCGGGGGCTCTTCGGACGACTCTGCGCGACGAGCAGCAGGCGGGCAGGGACCACGTCGAACGCTGCGCCGAGCTGCTGACCTGGGAGCTGACCACCTGTCGCGAAGGAGCCGACGGCCGGACGCCGGTGGTGGTCGGCATGGGCGACGCCGCGTTCGAATGGCTGTCGGGCACAGGACCGGACACCCGGATCGCCGAAGCACTGGAGAAGGCTCTCGGACCCGACGCCCGGTCGTTCGTGAGGAGGATGCCCCACTACACGTTCGGATCGGCCACCAACCACGAGAGGACGACAGCGCTGACCCGCATCCTTCGGGAGGTTCTCGACGACCTCTGAATCCGCGGCTGATGCTCTCGCTGGTCGCGACTGCTGCCGGACTCCGGGGTCCCGACGCCCTCCTGCGGTCCGGTGCCGACGCCTCGTGGTCGTGGTCCCGGGTGGAGGGAGAGGGCGCCCGGGCGAGGTCGTCCGCTCAGGCCGCGGGAGTCGGACGCGGAGGCGCCGTACTGCCGCGTTCGACGATCTCAGGGCCGAGGAGGCGCACGACGTACGCCTCCTCGGTGTCGGTCGCGCCTTCGATCCGGCGGACGAGCTGACGCACCGCCATGCTCCCGAGCCGGTCGGGTGCGCTCTCCACGAAGGAGTAGGGGAGCGAGAAGGTGCGCGCGAACTCCTCCGAGAACCGGCCGAGCACGGAGACGTCCTCCGGGCTCCTCGTGCTCCGTGCTCCCAAAACGCTCGGAAGTGCCGCTGCGGCCGCCTCGTTGTTGACGAGCAGGCCCGTCGCCCGCGGGTGCGCGTCGAGCAGGTCTCCGAGCGCTCGGCCGACGTCCGGCTGGGTGGAGGGCGCGAACGACGTGTGCAGTCGGATGCCGTGGGCGTCGGCGGCCTCGAGAGCGGCGTCCTGCAGGCGCCAGACGTAGGCACCGCCGCGATCGACGACGTGCTGGGGCGGGGACACGAGCACGAGCTCCCGATGCCCGAGGGCGTGGAAGTGCTCGATCATCGCGCGACCGGTCTCCTCGAAGTCGAGGTCGAAGACGTCGACGCCGGAGCAGTCCCTCGGCAGGCCGACGAGGGCGCCCGGCTGCCGGGCGTTGCGCAGGATGTCCAGCCGCGGATCGTCCACGGCGACGTTGAGCAGGACGATCCCGTCGACCATGCGGGAGTCGCTGATGCGTCGCAGTGCGCTCGTGCCGTCCGCGTCGGTGACCAGCAGGATGTCGTATCCGAGCTCGCGGGCCATGTTCGAGACGCCGAGGGTGTACTGCAGCATCGCGGGGGCGAACTCGTCCTCGAGGAACTGTGCCAGCAGGCCGATGACCCGGGTCTGCGAGGTCGCCAGCGATCGCGCGCCCGCGTTGGGCGTGAACTCCAGGCGACGAGCCGCAGCGAGCACTCGCCGGCGCACTTCGGCCGAGATCGGGCGGTTGCCCGAGAACGCGTAGGACGCGGTGCTGCGGGAGACGCCCGCTTCGCGGGCGACGTCTGCGATGGTGGCCACTGTCGTTCTCCTCGGAGGCTGTCGGACGGCGAGGACCGGTCGGACTGCTGCCGGCTCTCCGCTCAGGTGCAGGAGAGCACGCGGCGGTCGCACCTCATGCTCCTGCATCCAGGGGCCGCTGCCGGTCCGGGTGGGGGGCGCCCCAGCTGCGCCCAGCCTGCCGTGGCATGCCCCGCACACGCTCGAGGCGCCCCGTACGGATACGGGGCGCCTCGAGGTCCGGGTCAGTTCAGGGTGAACTGGACGGTGGTGGTGTTCCCGGCGACGTCGTGGACGACCATGGTGTTGGCACCCTTGACCGCGCCGAAGACGCCCGGCTTGATGAAGTTCACGTCGGACCACGCGTTGTCGGTGAGATCCTTCACGCGACCGTTGATGACCGCCCTGTCGATCCTGCCCGCGTCGTACAGCTTGAAGCTCACCTGGTCGTAGACGCCCTTCTCACCGGTGGTGAAGGAGGGCTCGGTCTTGACCGTGGCCGTCGGCGCCGTGCTGTCCAGCGTCACCGCGAAGGTCTTCGTGGGCGCGATGTTGCCCGCGAGAGGCTCCGCGTTGTACTTGACGGTGTAGTTCCCGTCGGGCAGCTGGACCGGGGCCGAGTGGGATCCGGTCCTGGCTCCACCGGCGACCGGGGACTGCGTGCTCGTGACGAGCTTGCCGTCCTTGTAGATGTTGGCCACGATGCGCTTCAGTCCGCGGTCGTCCGTCGCGTCGACCTGGACGGCCAGTGCGGAGAAGGGGCCCGCCGTGGTGGGCGACACCAGCGTGACCGCCGGCTTGGTCGTGTCGGCGACGGCGACCGGCGTGAGCGTCCAGAACCGGTCGGCGGTCTGGGCGTCGGTCGCGGTGCTGGTGGTGGCTCCGTCGGTTCCGAGCACGATGGTCCCGTTCCGGTTGTTCCCCGAGGAGTCCTGGAGCGCGGCTCCGGACGCCTCGTCGAACGCGTACTGCGCGACGGTGCCCGCCGCCGCCCGGCCGCCGGCCAGAGCGGCCACGTCGGCCGCGGACAGTGCCCGGTCGTAGACGGCGAAGTCGTCGATCGCGCCGTCGTAGGCCGGGTCCCCGTACTGCGACTTGCCCAGGTAGTTCCGGTTGGTGTTCCCGAGAGCCGACGGCTTCACCGTCATGTTCGGGTTCGTGGCGACGACCGTGCCGTTGAGGTACATCGTGCCCTGCGTGCCCGAGACGGTGACGACCACGTTCGACCACTGGTTGAGCGGGAAGTTCTGACCGCCGTAGGTCAGTCGCTGCTCGCCTCCGGCGCCGGTGTTCGTGATGGCGAACCGCGGTCCGGCACCCCCGGCGTTGAGAGTGAGGAACATGTTGACGTTCTGGCCCGTGACGAAGTCGAAGACGCTGGAGTATTTCATCAGCGACGCACGCTTGATCTAGGTACAGACGGACCCGTCGCCAGTGACTCCTGTGTCGATGACGCTGGGGAGCGACCCGTACGACGCCGTCTTGCAGAAGTCCAGTGCCGTGCCGAACCTGCCCGGCTGGCGGGCTCCGCTGACCTGGCAGTTGGAGGTCGGTGCGCCGTCGGACCACTGGATGACCGCAGCGCCCGCGTCCTTGCTCAGGTTGAGGACCCCGAGCGTCTTGCCCGTCGCGTAGTTCGCGAGGCGGACCTTCCCCTTCCCGTCGGGGATGAGCTGCCACAGCTGCTCGTCTCCGCCGTTCGCGTCGGCGATCACCGCGGCTGCTCCGTTGGACGCTGCGGCGCCGGCGATGGTCAGGGCGCGTCCGCTGGGGGTGTGGACGACGCGGTAGAGGCCCTGGCCCGCTGCCGTGATCCTCCACGCCTGTCCGGTCGCGGTCGCGGAGTCGGCCTGGACGACCGGCGTCCCGTTCGCGGTCGCGCCGCCCTGCGTGGCGAGCTGCAGACCGGAGTTCGCGTTGCCCACGGTGTAGTCGCCCGCCAGGCTGGTCGGGCTCTTCTCCGGGGTGACGATCACCTGGTAGCCGTAGGTCGGATTCATCACGATGGGCACCGTGATCGATCCGTCGGCGGCGACCTCGTAGGTCGTGTTCGAGATGGTGACCGGGCCGTCGGTCTTCACCGTGCGGCCGTAGGAGGCGGTGAAGTCCACCTGGACGTCGACCTTCGAGCCGAGCGACAGCTCGTCGAGCCCGTTGACCTTGATGGACGTGGCTCCGGTGTTGCCGCCGGCGATGACGCGCACTTCGTCGCCCTCGTCGCTGACGGAGGCGGCGCCGTCGAGCGGGCTCTCGTTCGACGGCGGCGTGGTGGTCACCATCTGGCCGGTCATCTGGGCGTACCAGGTGTAGAGCCAGTACGCGCCGTTGGGGTCGCCGTTCCGTCCGGTGAGGAGGTCGCCCAGGGCGCCCGACTGGTTCCAGAACGGGAGCTCGGCGCGGGTGATCCCGTAGCGCTCGAGCTTCGCGATGTACCCGACCAGCGGGCCGGACAGGCCGACCTCGGCGGGTGCCGCGTACTCGGTGATGTCGATGGGCGGCTCGGGGAGGTCGAGGTCGTCGAGGATGGCCCGGACCTTCTCGACGTCGCCCTTGATCTTCGAGGAGCGGATCAGCTCGTGCCACTCGAGGACGTCCGGGAGGGTGTCGGTCGCCTTCGCGTGCTCGTAGAACGCGCGCATGTTCGTGATGTTGTCGGAGTAGGCGGGGCCCTGGATCGGCATCTCGGGGTCGAGGGTGCGGATCAGACGGTAGGTCTCGGTCCAGAGATCGAAGAAGGAGCCGTTCGACGCCTGCCAGGTGATGTCGGGCTCGTTCCAGATGGCATAGGCGACGATGTTCGTCTTGCCGGATGCCTGCGTGTCCTCGACCATTTTCTCGACGGCCGGGAGCCAGGAGGCCTTGTCGTATCGATAGGGCCAGCCGGGCAGGTAGTCCACCAGGCGGACGACGACGCCCGCACCGGCCGACTTCGCGGTGTCGGCGACCGACAGGGCGTCACCGGTCGGCTGCTGGGTGCCCCCCTCGGGCTTCTGCACGAAGGTGTGCGGCTTGATGGGAAGGATCTTGTCGAGGGACGGGACGCCGGCGCTCGCCAGTCCGTACAGGGACCCGCTGGCCATGTGAGTGACGGGACGGAAGGGCTGGTCGGCCTCCACGACGAGCGTGGCTGCGGCTCCGGGTGCCGCTTCCGCGGGAGCGCCTACGGCGAGGACGCTCCCCGCTGCGACGACCGCCGCTGAGACGACTGCTGCGAGGACACGACGCCCGCGGATCCGACGGCGCTGTCGCCGGTCGGCATCCGTGGGAGGCGTCTCGCGTAGAGCGATGGATCTGTTCATCTGCTGTATCTCCATTGATCGAGCGATTGGTCGAACCTGTCCGCCCAGTGCTGCATAGATCATCGAACCGGTTCGATGTGGATTAAAGCATTAACTGGCCGAGGCCTCAATACCTCTGAGCTCTTCGAGCCTTTTGCGCCTGATGCGACATGATGCGTTCGTATCTTTCCGACACCTCTGCACCAGAAGTTGCGAAAGCTTATGCGGACCGTCGAGTGACGCAGGAAAGAGCTGTTGACGGCGTCTCGTCCTGGGCGCGTCTCACGGGGAGGACCGTGCGGGAGCGGATCCTGGCTGTGCCGCATCGTCGAAGGTCTCGACCCGGTCCGTTCACCGGGGCGGGGTCGAGGGAGAAGCCCCTCCGCCGCGACGAGCGGCAGAGCAGCGACCCTCAAGCGGTTCGGACCTCTACCGTTGCACCCGTGCCTCTCCTTCTCGCCGACCTGCTGTCGTGAGAGCGCTCGTCGCCTGGCTCGAGCGCCGCCAGATCCCGCTCTACCTCGCCGCGATCGCCGCCGGCGCCGCTCTCGGACTGCTGCTGCCCGCCGCGCACCACCTCGAGGTCGCGATCGAACCGGTGCTCGCGCTGCTGCTGTTCGCCACGTTCCTCGGGGTCCCGTTCGCCGCGATCGGACGATCTCTGCGCGACGGCCGCTTCCTCGCCGCGGTCGGGGTGCTGAACTTCGTCGTCGTGCCGCTCGTCGCCTACGGGCTGTCCCGATTCGTCGCCGACACTCCGGTGCTGCTGTTCGGGGTCCTCCTGGTGCTCCTGACGCCGTGCATCGACTACGTGATCGTGTTCGCCGGGCTCGCCGGAGGGGCGTCCGACCGACTGCTCGCCGCCGCACCGCTGCTGATGCTCGCGCAGATCCTCCTCCTCCCCGTGTATCTGCTGCTCTTCATCGGTCCTGCGGGGGTGGCGGTGGTCGACGCCGGTCCGTTCGCGCGGGCGTTCCTGCTGCTGATCGTGGTGCCGTTGTCCGCGGCCGGGCTGGTGCAGGCCCTCGCGCGCCGACACGTGTCCGGCCGGATCGTCGAGTCCACGATGCTCGGGCTCATGGTGCCGCTCATGACGGCCACGCTCTTCACCGTCGTCGCCTCCCAGGCCGGCGCCGTGGGCGCCTCGGCCGGCCGGCTTCTCGTCCTCGTCCCGCTCTACGCGGGATTCCTCGTGGTCATGACCGCTCTGGGGCTGGGTGCTGGACGCGTCTTCCGACTCGACGTGACCGCGACGCGCGCCCTCGTGTTCAGCGGCGCGACCCGCAACTCGCTCGTCGTGCTGCCCCTCGCACTCGCGCTCCCGGCACCGCTGTCGCTCGCGCCCGTCGTCGTCGTCACGCAGACCCTCGTGGAACTCGTCGGCATGGTCGTCCTCGTCCGACTGCTCCCTCGGCTCGCCCGAGACCGAGCAGTGCGGGCCGGCCCGGTCTGACGCGGACTCACCAGCACCCGAGACGACTCGGGCCTGCAGAAGGGCCGCCCGGGGAGTCGCCCGGGACGTGCTCGCTGGTCAGTCCTTCTCCGGTCTGCCCGCAGTCCCCGCGTCAGCGGGCTCATCGGCCGGGGCGACAGGAGCTGCGGACTCGACCGCGGTGGGCTGGACCTCGGCTGATCTCGCATTCCTGGCGGCGAGGCGCTTCTTCTGGGACTTGCCGGTGCTGAACGGGCTCACCCACAGCCAGGAGAAGCGCCGCAGCGACTGGAAGATGAACAGCGACGCCCAGAGGGAGAACACCGTCAGGGCGACCGGGAAGACCGTCGCCGGAAGGGGTGGGACATTCGTCTCGCCGAGCAGGGGGACGAATGCGACGACGACCGCGATCACGAAGAGGTGCAGGAGGTAGATCTGGAAGCTCTGCTGCCCCATGGTGACGAAGATCTTCAGTGCGCGGACCTTGACGAGGTACTGGGAGCCGGCGATGCCCGCGATGATCGCGACCGAACTGGCGATCAGGATGACGCCCGGAATGCGGTTGGCGTCGAAGGCGACGATCACCGCGATGATGCCGAGGTAGGCCACCGCGAGCGCGAGCGCCTGCCAGAGCTTCACGCGAGCGGCGAAGCGGTAGAACGTGCGGGGGATGAACATCGCCACGAGGAAGAAGATGAAGTTCTGGAGCACCCGGTCCCAGCCGATGTTGTCGGTGTCCAGCAGGCCGGTGGTCCGCGCCGCTACGGGCAGCAGCCCGGCCACCGAGAGCTGGATCCACCGGGGCACCTTGCGGATCAGCCAGGCGAGGATGCTGAAGATCGCGAGAGCCCAGATGAACCAGTAGCTGCTCGACGGCAGGATGGGGAGCACCAGCACGTTGAGCGGGTCCGTCGGCGAGGTCGCCTCCGACCGTGAGAACGGGACGATGAGGTAGAAGACGACCCGGATGAACGACCACAGCAGGTAGAGGTACACCAGCGCGAGAACTCGGCGGCGCCACAGTTCGGCGAACGTCCACGTCAGCATCCGGGCGGCCGTGAGGCCCGCGATGAAGAAGAACACGGGCATGGGGAAGTAGAGGAGCACGGTCCGGAGCTTCGGGACGTACCCCGCGAGGTCGAAGAATCCGAGGAACAACGACGAGTGGTAGAGCACGACGAGGCTGATCGCGACGCCCTTGGCGAAGTCGATCCACTCCCGCGACTCGGGGCGCTTCACCACGGCGCCGGTCGCACTCGACCCGGTCATCCGCCGCTCCTCGCGTGGGCGCACACGGCGCGATCACTGTTCACCGATTGCTGCGGATCCATTGCGCCCCCAAGATGTCGAATTCGAACCGGATGCGGATGAGCCCCCGGTTCATTCCCCGTACGGGTCCTGAGAGTACGGGAAAGTTTCCGATCACGGACGAGTCGATGGAGTATCGAGGCGGCAAGGGAAGTCCGGACGCCTCGCCGCCGCCTGTCCGCGGAGATCGCCCGTCCGATCCCGGAGTCGCTCGGTGAATCGGAACGGGCGTCAGAGGATCTTAGACAAATGGACCGTCGAGAGACACGCATACGTCGCTTTCGTCCAGCCCCGGGGGTCGCGGACCCGAAGAACGAGACGAAACCGGCGTGCGGCCAGGACACCTCGACCTCTCCGGCATACTCCATGACGTGAACGACGCCACCACCGCCCCCAGTCTCGACGGCCGCGAGTTCGTGATGACCTCCTCGACCAACAGTGCGGTCGACCCGGAGTCGCCGTCGCGGTTCCACTACTCCGAGCGCGACGGAGTGGTCTGGGGCGACTACGTCGGCGACACCGTGACCTTCGGCCGGTTCGTGGGCACGCGCACCGGCGACGCCCTGCAGGTCTCGTTCGTGCACCAGCTGATCGACGGCGGGACCGTGGTCAGCGGCACCGGCGGCAGCCGCGTCGAGCTCGACGGGGAGGGCCTGCTGCGGCTCGTCGAGGAGTTCGAGATCGACGGCGACGACCACGTCAGCATCTGCGTCGAGGTCTGACGCTCAACGCGCCGCGTCGCGGCCGTTCCCCGCGGTGGTGAACCGCGTCATGCCGAGCCGGTTCGTCGATCCGGAGCGGTCGGGGATGTCGGAGGGCAGCAGGTAGGCCTTGCGCACCACCTCGTCGAGCACGACGACCGAGACCACCGACTTCACCTCGGGCCGGGCCGCGACCACGCCGGTGACGAAGTCGTGCACGCCGCCGATGTCGAGCGAGCGGACCAGGAGCATCGCGTCGTGCTCGCCGGTCGTGATGCAGCAGTACTCCACGTCGGGCATCTGGAGGATGCCCTCGCGGAACCGGTGCCACGACTGCGGATGCACCGTCACGAACACCAGGGCGCAGACGTCGAGCCCCACCTTTCCCGGATCGACCAGGGCCGAGAATCCAGTGATGACGCCGGATGCGGTCAGCTGCTCGACCCGGTTGTAGACGCTCGCCCGCGAGACGTTCACCCGCTCGGCCAGGGCGGACATCGAGATGCGCCCGTTCTCGCGCAGGACGGCGAGGATGCGCAGATTGAGGTCGTCGAGCCCGCCCGCGCTTTGTCCAGCGACCGCACCGGCGGCCGGATCGGTGATCGACATAATCCACTCCTTCGTCGCTGCCGGTGGCAGTTCGTCCACGATAGCGGCCCTCTGGAAACGGAGTGCGTCGCGATGTGCCATCGTTTCGCAACACGTCCAGCCGAACCCTCGCCAGGAGGCCTCCATGGTTGTCCGCTCCACCCGCACCCCGCGCTCCGCCCCGACGCGAGTGGTGATCGCCGCTGCGGCGGTCTCCCTCGCCCTTCTGGTGGCGGGCTGCTCCTCGGGCCGCGTCGACACCGCCGACGGCAGCAGCGCGACGCTCACCATCAACAAGGCGTTCGACCTCAAGACCGCCGACCCGGGCCGCATGTACGAGCCGACCGGCCAGATGGTCGACAAGGCGCTCTACGAGACCCTCCTCACCTTCGAGGGCGGCGACGTCTCGCAGGTCGTCGACGGCCTCGCGAGCCTCGAGCAGGCCGACGACGCGAAGACCTTCACCCTCACCCTGAACGGCGAGCACACCTTCTCGGACGGCACCGCGATGACCGCCGACGACGTGGTGTTCTCGCTGCAGCGCGTGATCGGCCTCAAGGGCAACCCCTCGTTCCTCCTCGACGGCGTCACCGTCACGAAGAAGGACGACACGACGGTGGTGCTGACCACCGAGAACCCCACGCCCGCCCTGCCGGCGATCCTGGCGAACCCGGCGCTCGGCATCCTGAACTCGAAGGTCGTGAAGGAGAACGGCGGCACCACCGACGAGACCGACACCGCCGAGACGTTCCTCAACACCACCTCCGCCGGCTCCGGCCCGTACGTGCTCGACACGCTCGACCTCGCCTCGCAGGTCGTGCTGACCGCGAACGAGAACTACGACGGCGACGCCCCGGGCTACGGCCGCGTGGTCATCCAGAACGTCGAGGGTGCGACCCAGAAGATCAACGTCGAGGGCGGCAGCGCCGATGTGGCGCTGGACCTCTCGGGCACTCAGGCGGAGGCGCTCGGCGACTCGGTCGCGGTGACCAGCGACCCGTCGGCGAACGTGATCTTCCTGCTGCTCAACCAGAACCCGAGCGTCTCGGCGATCACGTCGAACCCCGACTTCGTGAAGGCTGTGAAGGAGGCCGTCGACTACGACGACCTCGTCTCGATCGCAGGCAACGGCACCGCCCAGGCGTCCGGCGTCATCCCGAGCATGCTGCTCGGCGCCCTGCCCGAGAGCGGCGCGCTCACCCAGGACCTCGACGCCGCGAAGGCTGACCTCGCGAAGAGCGGCTACGCCGGCGAGTCCGTGACGCTCAACTTCCCGAGCGACATCAGCCTGAACGGCATCGACTTCCCGACCATCGCGCAGCGCATCCAGTCGCAGCTGAAGGACGCCGGCATCACCGTCGAGCTCGCCCCGGCCCCCGTCGCCACCGAGCTCGACGCCTACCGCAACGGCACCGAGACCATGGGCCTCTGGTACTGGGGCCCGGACTACCCGGACCCGAGCGACTACCTCGTCTTCACCCCGGGCGACGTCGTGGGTCTCCGCTCCGGCTGGACCGACGGTGCGGCCCCCGCGATCTCGGCGCTGGCCGACGCCGCGGCCACCGGCGGCAGCGACGACGAGCGCCAGTCGCGCTTCGAGGAGCTGCAGACCGCGCTGAACGCCGACGGCCCCTTCATCCCGCTGCTCCAGCCCGGCAACAACATCGCCGCGGCGAAGGACGTCTCGGGTGTCGTCTACAACGCGGTGTGGACCATCGACATCGCGGCCCTCACCGCGCAGTAGCCCGTGTCCACCACCACGACGGCCGTCCGGACCCCGCGTCAGCGCGGGGGCCGGGCGGCCCACCCGTTCCTCCGCTACGCGCTCCGCCGCGTGCTCACCTCGCTGCTGCTGGTGGTGGGCGTGACCCTCGTCACCTTCATCCTGACCAACCTCGTGCCGGGCGACCCCGTGGCGGCCGCTCTCGGCCAGCGCGCTGCGGAGGATCCGGAGATCGTCGCGCAGTTCCGCGCCCAGTACGGTCTCGACCAGCCGCTCGTCGTGCAGTACTTCACCTATCTCGGCAACCTGCTGCACGGCGACCTCGGCGTCTCCACCACCACGCACAACCCGGTGGTCGCCGACCTGGCGAAGGCGCTGCCGGCCAACCTCGAGATCGCCTTCGGCGCCATCGTGCTCAGCGTGATCGTCGGCGTGCTGTTCGGCACCGTCGCCGCCTACCGGCGCGGCAGGGCCTCCGACCACGTTCTGCGCGTCGTGTCGCTGGCCGGCCTCAGCGTGCCGACCTTCTGGCTCGCGCTGGTCCTCTACTACGTCCTCTACTTCCAGCTCCGGATCGCGCCGGGATCCGGCCGGCTGAGCAGCGACTTCACCACGCCGCCGACGGTGACGGGCCTCTACACGGTCGACGCCCTGCTCGCCGGCCAGCTCGACACCTTCCTCGACGCGGCGTCGCACCTCTTCCTCCCCGTCCTCGTCCTGACGCTCTACACGGTGGGCCTGCTGACCCGGTTCGTGCGCACCGCGGTGCTCGAGATCCTCGACCAGGACTACGTGCGGGCCGCCCGCGCGAAGGGGCTGCCGAACCGCGCGGTCACCTTCTCCTACGTGCTGCGCGGGGCGAGCATCCCGATCCTCACCGTCGTGGGCCTCGCCTTCGGCAGCCTGCTCAGCGGCACCGTGCTCGTCGAGGCGGTCTTCGGCTGGCCCGGGATCGGCTCCTACGCCTACCAGGCCGCGTCGCACCTCGACCTGCGCGGCATCATGGGCGTCGGCCTGCTCATCGGCGTGATGTACCTGCTCGTGAACCTGATCGTCGACCTGCTGTACGGCGTGCTCGACCCGAGAGTGAGGCTGGCCTCGTGACGGATCCGCGAACCACCCGGTCCGATCCGCGCGACGGCGCTCCGGCCGGTCCGCGCGACGGCGTCGGTGCCGGAGTGCTCGACCCGGTCGCCGCCCCCGGCCTCCGCCTGCGCCGCCCCCGCCTGCGCCTGGGCCGCTGGTCGGCGCCGCTCGGACTCCTCGGCGCCGCCGTCGGCGTGCTCTGGATCCTCATCGCCGTGCTCGCCCCCGTCATCGCCCCGCACGATCCGCTCGCGCAGGACCTGCCCCTCCTCCAGGCGCCCGGCGAGGGCACGCTGATGGGGACCGACGCGCTCGGCCGGGACGTGTTCTCGCGGGTGATCTGGGGTGCCCGGGTCACGATCCCGCTCGCCCTGCTGCTCGTCGTGATGTCGGTGCTGATCGGCGCGATCGTCGGATCCGTCGCCGGATTCCTCGGCCGTGCGGTCGACGAGGTCGCGATGCGCATCACCGATCTCGTGATGGCGTTCCCCACGGTCATCCTGGCGATGGTGATAGCGGCCGCGCTCGGAGCGTCGCTCCTGAACGCGGTGCTCGCGGCGCTGATCGTGTCATGGCCGTCCTACGCCCGGCTGACCCGCGGTCTCGTCCTCGGCCTCCGCTCGTCGAACTACGTCGTGTCCGGCCAGCTGCTCGGCTTCTCGCCGCTGCGCTCCCTCGTCCGCGACATCGCGCCCAACATCGTCGGCCCGGTGCTCGTCCTCGCGAGCCTCGACATCGGCACGGCCATCCTCCTGCTGTCGGGGCTGTCGTTCCTCGGGCTCGGCGCGAAGCCGCCGACCGCCGAGTGGGGCTCGATGGTGTCGGACGCCATCCAGAACTTCGATGCGTGGTGGATCGGGGTCTTCCCGGGCCTGGCCATCCTCACCGTCGTCATCGCGTTCAACTTCGTCGGCGACGCCCTGCGCGACGCCCTGGACCCGCGGTCGCAGACGATCCGCGGAGGAGGCGCCACGCTGTGAGCGACGCACTGACCATCAGCGGGCTGCGCATCCGCACCCGCAGCCACGCCGTCGTGGACGGCATCGATCTGGCGCTGCGCCGCGGCGCCATCCACGGTCTCGGCGGGGAGTCGGGCTCGGGCAAGACGATGACCGCCCTGGCGGTGGTCGGAGTGCTGCCCGGATCGATGACGGCCAGCGGGAGCATCCGCCTCGCCGACGACACCGGCGACGGCACGACGGAGCTCGTCGGCGCGTCCCGGCAGGTGCTCGGCACGGTGCGCGGACGCCGGGTCGCCATGGTCTTCCAGGACCCGTCGACGAGCCTGCACCCGCAGCTCACCGTGGGCCGCCAGCTCACCGACCACCTGCGCCACCACCTCGGTCTCGGCAAGGAGGCCGCGCGGTCCAGGGCCGAGGCCCTGCTCGAGCGGGTGCGGGTGCCGGACGCCCGGGCCTCCCTCGGGCGCTACCCCCACCAGTTCTCCGGCGGTCAGCGGCAGCGCATCGCGATCGCGGTGGCGCTCGCGTGCGAGCCCTCGGTGCTGCTGGCCGACGAGCCGACGACCGCGCTCGACGTGACCGTGCAGGCCGGAGTGCTGCAGCTGCTGCGGGAGCTGGTCGACGACGGCGGGCTGAGCATCCTGCTCGTCACCCACGATCTCGGCGTGATGAGCGCCGTGGCCGACGAGGTGACGGTGATGCGCCGGGGGCTCGTCGTCGAGTCGGCTCCGCGGGAGCGGCTGTTCACCGCGCCCGAGGACGAGTACACGCGGGCGCTGCTCGCGGCTCTGCCCGGCTCGAGCTTCGAGGAGAGCCCGGAGGAGCTGGTCGCCGAGCTCGTCGAGGGGCACGAGAGGGCCGCCGCCGCGGACGATCCGGGCGCGGCCACGGCAGGCGACGTCGAGAGGGGTGCGCGATGAGCGCGGGAGTGGTTCTCGAGGCCGACGGCATCGTCGTCGAGTACGAGCGGAGACCGCCGCTGCGTGCCGTCGACGGGGTCGGCTTCCGGGTGGCGGCCGGCGAGGTCGTGGCGCTGGTCGGCGAGAGCGGCTGCGGAAAGTCGAGCCTCGCGCGCGCCGTCGTCGGCATCGAGAAGCGCCGCGGTGGCGACGTGCGCCTGAACGGCGTCGACGTGCCCGCGCTCGGACTCCGTCGGCGCAGTCCGGTGATGACCGGCATGCAGATGGTCTTCCAGGATCCGAACTCCTCGCTCAACCCCCGTCGCCGCATCGGCGAGCAGATCGGCGACGGCGTCCGGGCGGCGCTCGCCCGGGGCGCCGAGGGCTCGGATCCGGCCGACTGGCTGCGCCGCGTCGGGCTCGACCCGGCGATGGCGAGCCGGTTCCCGCACGAGTTCTCCGGCGGCCAGAAGCAGCGCATCGCCATCGCGCGGGCCCTCGCGGCGCGGCCGCGGATGCTCGTGGCCGACGAGCCGATCTCGGCCCTCGACGCCTCGACCCAGACGAGCGTCGCCGCGCTGATGCGCTCGCTCAGCGTCGAGGCCGGCGCGGGCATGCTGTTCATCTCGCACGACCTCTCGGTGGTCCGGCGCATCGCCGACCGGGTGCTCGTGATGTACCGCGGCCGGGTCGTGGAGTCGGGGGACACCGAGACGGTGTGGCAGAGCCCGCTGCACCCGTACACGCGAGCGCTGCTCGCGGCGATCCCGCTGCCGGACGGCCTGGGGCGGCTGCCGCTGGCTCCACTCGACGCCGACCGGGCGGCCTGGCTCGAGGAGCTGCCCGACGCGCTGGAGCGGACGGGCGCGTGAGCGCGGTGGAGGAGGCCCGGGCAGAGGAGTCCGCACTCTGGAGCATGCCGAGGGCCGTGAACCGCAGCCCGCTCCCCGGGGACGGCGCGTTCATGACCGCCGGCTGGGCCGATCCGGAGCCGGTGATCGACCCCGACGACCCGGTGCTCGCCTACACCGCGGAGCGCCGGTCGCGACTGGCGCAGGCGCTGCCCGCCGAGCTGCTGATCATCCCCGCCGGCCTGCCGCGGGTGCGCTCGAACGACAGCGACCACCGCTTCCGCCCGGGCACCGACCACGTGTGGCTGACGGGCAACGGAGTCGCCGAGAGCGTGCTCGTCGTCGACACGACGGGAGGGGAGGCCGGCTCGATCCTGTACCTGCGTGCTCCCTCCGGCCGCGACGGAGACGAGTTCTGGCAGAACGACGCGCTCGGCGACCTCTGGGTCGGGCCGCGGCCGTCGCTCGCCGAGACGCAGGCGGCGCTGGGCATCGAGACCCGGCCGCTGGCCGACTTCACCCGCGACGTGGAGCGGGCCGCGCGGCGGGCCCGGCGCATCCGGGTCCTGCCCACCCTCGACGAGAGCGTCGACGAGCTGGTGCGGAGCATCTGCGGGCCGGAGCTCGGACCGCACCTCGTGCTCAAGGCGACGCTCGACGAGCTGCGCCTGATCAAGAACGACTGGGAGATCGGACGGCTGCAGCTCGCCGTCGACGGCACGGCGCGGGGCTTCGACGACTGCCTCGAGGCGTGGCCGGTCGCCCGCGCGATGCCCCGCGGCGAGCGCTACCTCGAGGGCACCTTCGCCCGCCGCGCCCTGGTCGAGGGACAGGGGCCGGCCTACGGATCGGTCGTCGCCTCGGGAGCGCACGCCACGACCCTGCACTACACGCGGAACACCGGGCCCCTCGCCGAGGGCGATCTCGTCCTGATGGACATGGGGGTCGAGCTGCACTCGCTCTACGCCGCCGACATCACCCGGACCTTCCCGGTCAGCGGGGAGTTCACCCCGCTGCAGCGGGACGTGTACTCGATCGTGCTGCGCGCGCAGCAGGCCGGCATCGACTCCCTGCGCGCGGGAGTGCGCTTCCAGGACTACCAGGACGCGTGCGGGCGAGCCCTCACCGAGGGGCTGATCGACCTCGGCCTGATCCGCTGCTCCGTCGACGAGGCCATGGCCCCGTCCGCGTCGTACCACCGCCGGTGGAGCATCTCCCGCGCCGGGCACATGCTCGGGATGGACGTGCACGACTGCAACCACGCTCCGCACGAGACGTACCTCGGCGGAGTGCTCGCGGCCGGCCACACGCTCACCGTGGAACCGGGCCTCTACTTCCAGCCGGGCGACCTGACGGTCCCCGCCGAGCTGCGGGGGCTGGGCATCCGGATCGAGGACGACCTCGTGGTCACGGAGACGTCGTCGATCCTGCTCTCGGCGGCGATGCCGCGCACGCCCGACGCGGTGGAGGAGTGGATGGCGAGGTTGGCGGGCTGAGAGATCGGGCCCTCGACGCGATCGGCCGACGCGGCCTACGGGAGCTGCGGGGGCGCGATCAGTTCGAGGAATCCGCCGAGGGCACCTTCGAGGTAGATGATGCGCGTGCCGGCTCGGGCGCCAGCGGTCATCCGGTGAGGTGTCCCGACCGGTCTCCAACCGTGTCCAGCGCAGAGCTCGAGGACACGATCGAGGTCCGAGACCGTGAGCGCGATGTGCACCGTGCCGACCTGTGCGGGCGAGCCGGCGGACTCGAGCTGTCGGGGCGGGTCGTACTGCAGCAGCTCCACACGGTGGGGGCCGAGGGTCACCGTCGCTGCGCGGATCACGGCTCCACGGACGCCGGTGGTCGCCGCCGTGACCTCCACGTCGAGCGTGAAGGTGCGCTCGAGCACGAACCCGAGACCGGAGCACCACAGCACCAGCGCGTCGTCGAGGTCGGCCACGGTGAGACCGGAGTGAGCGACGTCGGAGACGAGCGGTGATGCCATGACATCAGTATCGAGCTCCGACACTCCTGCCTGCGGATGTGCGGCGATCCTCACCCTCCCTGGGTGAGGCCGGTGATGAGGTTGATGGCGACGGCGACGACGAAGGTGCCGAAGAAGTAGGACAGCAGGGCGTGGGCCAGGGCTACGCGGCGTGAGGGGGTGGAGGACTGGGTGATGCTGCTCGCGCTGTAGGCCATCCCGATCGAGAACGCGGTGTAGGCGAAGTCGCTGTAGGACGGGTCCTCGTCCTGGTCGAAGTCGAAGCGGTGGCGGTCGTCGAGGTAGTACATGCGCGCGTACTTGAAGGCGTAGACGGTGTTGACGAGCGCCCAGGCCGCGACGACCCCGACGACCGCGAGGATCGCGGCCGCGGATCCGACGGGGTCCTTCTGCTGGCTGCGGAGGAGTGCGACGACCACGAGGACGAGGCTGAAGAAGGTGGCGGCGATGATGAGCGAGTCGACCAGCTTCCGGGACCGGTCCTCGTGGCGGGCGAGGTCGCGGGTGCGTTCCGGGCCGGCCGGCCACGCCGTCGACCAGGCCCAGACGAGGAACACCGCCGCGGCGATCGCCCAGCGGAGCAGAGGCGACAGATCGGGGACCGCAGTGGACCCTGAGCGCTCGGGCCGGAGATCCTTCAGACGGGCACGATCGGCCCCAGCACATTGAGCGCGACGACGGCCACCAGCTGGACGACGCCCGCGGTGACCAGTCGACCACCGAGGTGCGACGTGTCAGCGGGCCGCTCGGTCACCGAGCCGATCCGTACTGCTCCCGACGTCGTCCGGCACGTGAGTCAGGATGTCGCCCACCTGGCAGCCGAGGACCTCGCAGATGGCGTCGAGTGCTGAGGAACTCACACCATCCTCCTGCGAAGAGGGGGCGGTGTCAGCCGGAGAGGGCAGTGCCCGAGATCGGGTGGGTCAGTCGTCGTCGCTATCGGGCGCGGGTGCCTGATCGGTGCTGGTGCTCGAGGTGGAGTCGGACCAGACTGCTTGTGCGCCGGAGTCGCCGATGCGGATGACGTCGATGGTCGCTCCGACGGAGATGGCGATCGCTGCGACGGCGAGCACGATTCCGACGAGGGGGCGGCGGGTGGTGGCGGCTCGGTCCTCGGTTCGTCGCGTGCGGCGGAACCAGAGCCACTGGACCAGGGCGACGAGGAACAGGCCGGCAGCCCAGGGGAGCAGGTGGTCGCCGAGCTCGGTGTGCTTCTCGAGGATCGCGGACGGCTCCGTCTGTCGTTCGAGCGCTTCACCGGCCTGCGTGGTGAGCGGGACGGCGATCAGCGCGGCGAGGGCGATGATCGGGGTGAGGATCCCGAACTTGCGGCGGGCGGCCGGCCAGAGGCTGCCGAGGATGAGCATCAGTGCGGCGAGGGGGAGCAGAACCACGACGGCGTGCACGAGGAGCGGGTGGAGGGGGAGGCCGTTGATCTGCCAGTCGTTCATCGGGGGCGCCTTCGGTCGAGAGGGGGGCTGTCCTCGTGACGCTAACGCGCCCCGCCCTGCGCGCTCTGCCGTTGGACGTGTTCGTGTGAGCCCTCGAACGATCACTCGCCCGTCCTCCGAGCCGACTCCCCGCTTCACCGCCGATATGCGAGGAGCCGACCGAGCGGAGTCAGGACGTGTGCCGGCTCGCCGGTGCGATCAGGCGGCGGAGCCGGTCGGTCACGAGAAGGGCACCGGCGGCGTCGATGGTGAGGACGTCGACGTCGAAGCGGTCGGTGACGGTGTCGAGCGTCCCGACGCCGCCGGCGAGGATCGCGGTCGCGAGGACGTCGGCGGTGACGAAGTCCTCGGCGATCACGGACACCTGCACGAAGGGGACGTCACCGGGCTCGGCAGGTCGGCGCCAGACGTGCTCTCCGCGTTCGGCGGTCCCGGAGGTGGCGATCGCGCGGCGACCGTCGCCGAGGGGGACGATGCAGAGCAGCGCCTGCCGGTCGCCGGGATCCACGATCCCGATCGTCCAGCTGTCGGCGGGCGAGGTGAGGACGTCTCCCCCGACATCGAGGAGCCATTCGCCGTCGCCGAGCAGCCGGGCCGCGTGCGCCATGGTGGTCGCTTTGACGGTTCCGGCGAGGTCGATGACCCCGTCGGGCCGGTGCGGGGTGAAGGCGCCGTCCGTCGCCGTTCGCCAGTGCAGCGATTCGGTGTAGGCGGTCCGCATCTGCTCGGACGCGGCCGTCAGCGCGAGCTCGCCGCGGGCGATCCGGGACGCCTCCGACTCCGGCCGGTACAGGCTGAAGCGGGCGTCGGCGTCGGCGAAGACGGCTTCGACGTCGCCGACCGGGGTGTCGTCGGCGGCGCGCAGGCTGACGACGGTGCCCATCGTCGTGAACGTGTGCACGGTCAGAGTCCGGCCTGGTCGATCGCCGATTGCAGGGAGGTGAGGTACCCGTCGCTGGTGTAGGTCGCTCCGCTGACCGCCTGCACGTTCGCGGACTGGGCGGCGAGGACTTCTTGACGCAGGATCGGCGCGGCCCGGTGCGAGATCGACACGGACCGGCCGTCCTTGTCCGTGAGGTGCACGGCCGTGACGTCGGTGATCTGCCCGCCGGCGACGGTGATCGCGACCTGCACAGCGCCGAAGCGAGTCGGAACAGATGAGCCGGTCCACGTGCCGTCGGCCGAGGCGGACGGGCTCGCAGTGGCCGTCGAGCTCGTACCGGCCGACGGGTCGGTGGGCGCGCCGGCGGAGGGCGTCGTCGAGGCGGGGGCGCCGGCCGGGGTCGGCGTGGTCACCGCGGGAGCCGCTCCTTCCGTGGCTGTGGTGTCGCTCGTCCCGGTGGCGAGCGGGGACCCGGTGGCGCCGGCGGATCCCATCTGCCAGCCGACGACGAGGACGGCGAGGGAGGCGAGGACGCTGGCGACTGCTGCTCGTGTTCTCACCAGTCGAACCTCTCCACGTGGATCTGCCGGTCGGGCAGGCCTGCCGCTCGCGCGTCGCGGACGACGAGGTCGGCCCAGGCGGTCGGACCGCAGACGAACAGGTCGGAGTCGAGCAGGCCCGGCAGTGCCGAGGTGATCGTCACACCTCGGGCGACGGACTCGGCGGACATCCACGTCGCCAGCCCTGCGGGCCGCCGGCCGATCATCCCGAACAGCGCGCCGCGGCTGCTGCGGACCAGTGTCCGAGTCTCGTCCCAGAGGTAGGTCTGGGAGTCGTCGGTGGCGCGCAGCAGGACGGTGGCCTCGCCGGGTCGGAGGCCGCCGTGCTCGAGGAGCGCTCGGGCGGGGGTGATGCCGATGCCGGCGGCGATGATCGCGAGCCGCGGGGCGGTGCGGGCGACGTCGGTGAAGATCCCGTAGGGCCCCTTGATCGAGACCGCGGTCCCGGGGCGCAGTCGTGCGAGACGGTCGGTCCCGGCTCCGAGTGCGCGGACGGTGATCCGAGCGCGGGTGTCGGTCGGGACGGCGGAGAAGGAGATCGGGTGCGCATGCCACCAGGTGCCGCGGCTCCAGAACCGCCAGATCGCGTACTGCCCGCCGATCACGCCGAGGCGGGAGAGGTCGCGGCCGGAGAGGTGGAGCGAGAAGACGCCGGGGGCGATCGTCTCGACGGCCTCGACCCGGATCCGGTGCCGCAGGGTGGCGAGTACGGGCACCGCGAACCGGAACCCGGCGATCGCTCCGAACGCCAGGACGTAGAGGGCGAGCCAGTAGACGCGCTGCGGGGTGCTCCCGGCGAGGACCTGGCCGGCGGAGAGCTGGTGGGGGACGGCGACGAGGACCGCCGCGTAGCTGAGGAGGTGGATCGCGTGCCACGCCTCGTACGCGAAGCGGCGGCGCACGGCGACGAGGGAGGTGACGACGACGAGCACCAGCAGGGTGCTGCCGAGCAGCGCCAGGAGCATGTCGGCGCCGGAGTACAGAGCGAGTGTCTCGTTCCACAGCGTCAGCCCGTCGGTGAGGGCGTAGCCGACGGTGAGCAGGGCACCGTGCCCGAGGATCAGAGACAGGGCGGGCTTGCCGAGGCGACGGTGCAGCGCCGTCGTGGTGTCCTGGCCGAAGGTGCGATCGATCCAGGGGATCCGGGCGGCGAGGACGAGCATGACCAGGATCAGGTCGGTGCCGACGAGGCCGGCGACGATCCCTGCGGCCGTGAGAGCTCCGGCGATATCGGTGGCCTCCGCGGGCCCGCCGGCTGCGAGGTAGAGCGCGATGGCGAGGGCGACCGAGACCCAGCCGGCGGTGACGAGCGCGTCCGCGGAACGCAGGCGCCGACGCAGGGATCGCTCGCGGTCGGCCTGCGACCGCCGCAGCGTGGTCGGCGCGTGGGGTGCGGGTGCGTTGGTCGGTCGGATCGTGGTGCTCACGGCGGCGCCCTCCGGTCGGTGTCGCATGCGCCGACCTCGGGTTTCCGGGGGCGCGCTCCTACCGTCGCGGGGGAGTCTTGGTGTCGACTATGAGGGATGCGTGCCGATTCCCCGCCGGAGTCCGATTCGTGTTCGAGGTCTCACATGTCACCGCTCGGGCAGCACGACCGTCACCCTCACTCCGGCGGGTCGACAGTTCTCGATGGTGACCGATCCGTCCGCGGTGTCAACGAGAGCTGCGACGAGGGCGAGCCCGAGCCCGCTGCCGCCGTCGCGGCTGGTGCGCGCCTCGTCGGGTCGAGAGAAGCGCTCGAACGCGTGCGGCACGAACTCCTCCGGGATGCCGTGCCCAGTGTCCCGGACGCTCAGCTCGAGGGTGGAATCGTGCTGCTCGAGGAGGAGGGTGATGCGTCCGGCAGGAGGCGTCGCGGCGATCGCATTCGCGCCGAGATTGTCGAGGATCCGCGAGAACGCGCTCACCGAGAGCGGGTAGGGCGCGTCGGCGCGCTCGATCGCGGTATCGAGCTCGATGTCGGGGCCGGTGCCGCCGGTGATCGTCCTCAGCCGGTCGACGGAGTCCATCAGCTCGGTCTCCAGCTCGCTCGCCGTCGCGCGCGCGGTGACGGGCGGGGCGGCGTCCAGCCGGGAGAGCTCCAGGAGGTTCGTCGCCAGGCGGGACAGGCGGGCGAGGGACCCCTCGGCGGCGCGGATCTCTTCTTCGAGGGCGTCCGCGTCGCCGAAGTGCCGGTGCGCGAGTTCGAGCTGGGTGATGACGACTGCCAGCGGCGTGCGGATCTCGTGGCTGGCCGCGGACACCATCTGCCGCTCCCGATCGGCGGTGTCCCGCGTCCGGGCGATGAACGCGTTCAACGTCTCCGCCAGATCCGACAGCTCATCAGTCGCCGGGCCTACGGGAAGCTCGCCGCCGTGCCGGTCGCCGAGCGACGCGGCGGTGCGGCGCATCCGCTCGACCGGACGCAGGGCGGCGCCGGTGAGCAGCCATGCGGCGAGGGCGGACAGGATCACGAGGGCCGCGGCGCTGACGAGCAGCGTCCGGTCCAGGGCCGCGACGGTCAGGTCGCTGCCGGCGCCGCTGCGAGCCGCCCACAGCTCCCACGTGCCCGCACTCGTGTCCAGGGTCCGGGAGACGATCGTGAACCGGACGTCCTCGTCGGTCATCACCGTCGAGGTGCCGTCGCTGCCGGTGCTGCGCTCCAGAACCTCGTGGACGTCGTGCGGCATCGTATCGACGGGGACCGCTCCGCCGGGAGCGCGCGCGAAGATCAGGATCCCCTCGGCCGGAGGGTCGGGGGTCTCGGTCGGGTCCGATCCCAGATCGGCGAGATACGGGGCGAGGTCGCCCTCGGCGAGGGTCACCTCGGACGCGACGACGATGCTGCGGAACTGCCCGTGCAGCACGAGGGTGATCACGCCGACCCCGATCAGCGCGACGAGGAGGCTGCCGAGGGTGATCCGGGAGCTGATCGACAGGGAGCGCAGCAACCTCACTCGGCGCGCTCCAGCCGGTATCCGGCGCCGCGGACGGTCGTGATCCGGAGGCCTGTGTCGGCGAGGGCGAGCTTCTTGCGGAGGTAGCTGACGTACTGATCCACGAGGGTCGGCTCGAACGTCTCCGTAGACCCCCACACTTCGGCGAGGATCTCCGTCCGGGTCAGTACCTCATCGAGATGCACGGCGAAGAAGCGCAGCAGCGTGAGCTCCTTGACACTCAGCGCGAAGGGACGCTCTCGGACCGTCGCGCGCACGGACAGGGCATCCAGGCGCAGCGCTCCGATCTGGACCACTGGCTGCGGGCCGCTGGCTCGGCGCCGGATCTGTGCGCGGATCCGGGCGCTCAGCTCGCCGAAGTGGAACGGCTTGGTGACGTAGTCGTCGGCGCCCGAGTCCAGCCCGAAGATCCGGTCCTCGACGGCGTCCCGCGCCGTGATCAGCACGACCGGGACGGTGCTGCCCGACTCCCGCATCCGTCGGCAGACCTCGAACCCGGTCATCCCTGGCAGCATCACGTCGACGACGGCGACATCGACGTCTCCCGCGGTGAAGGCGATCAGCGCGTCGACGCCGTTGTCGACGAGCTGCACGTCGTAGCCGTCCTCCCGCAGTCCCCGCTCGACGAGGGCACCCATCTGCGGGTCGTCCTCGACGACGAGGATCCGGGACATCAGACTGCGCCGGACGTGCCGAGCAGCAGGCCGATCAGGAACGTCGCCGCGAGGGCCAGAGCGCCGCCGACGACGATGCGGATCATCGGGCGCAGAGCCGGGCTGCCGCCGACCCGTGCGCTGATGTATCCGGTCGCGGCGAGGGCGATCAGCACCACGGCGAAGGTCACCGGAACCCTCCAGTCCGGCGGAGGGAGCAGGATCGCCAGCAGCGGCAGCACAGCAGCGAGAAGGAACGGCAGCGCCGAGGCGCCGGCGGCGGCGAGCGGGCTGGCGACCGCTTCCTCGTTCAATCCGAGCTCCGCTTCCAGATGTGCGGTCAGAGCGTCGTTCTCGGTCAGCTCGCGGGCGACCTGATGCGCTGTCTCCGGGGTCAGGCCACGCGCTCGATAGAGCCAGGCGAGTTCTTCGAGCTCCCCGTCGGGATCCTCGGCCAGCTCGACCCGCTCCTTCGCGATCAGTGCGCGCTGGCTGTCGCTCTGGCTGCTCACCGACACGTACTCGCCGAGCGCCATCGAGATCGCACCGCCGACGACCCCTGCGACGCCCGCCGTCAGGATCGGTGCCGTGGCGGTCGTCGCTCCGGCGACACCCACGACGAGAGCGGCGACCGAGACGATGCCGTCGTTCGCGCCGAGCACGCCCGCTCGCAACCAGTTCAGCCGCCCTGAAATCGCGCTGTCGTGCGGTTCCGCGCGGGGCGAGGAGGGCTGAGGCGTGAATGGGGTCGACATGAGGGCCATGCAAGCACCCACCCCTCGGTAGCGCTAGCCAGGCGAGCCTGCCCGATCCCGTCAGTGCTGCACCGGCTGGGAAGAGACGAAGGGGAGAGGCAGAGCCCAGCGCCGGCCGGGAGTTAACCCATGCAGTCAGGGTGACACGGACCCCCGTCATTCGCACTCGGACAGAGTCATCGATGGTGCAGAGCCCCAGTCGAAGCGGCGATCTGCACACCTCGGTGGGCGAGGAGATGCGGACGGTGCCGGCGGGCTGACCGCTGTCAGCCGGTCTGCTGCGGGTCATCAGGAAGCCCGACGGCTCCTAGGCTGACCCGATGAGTTCCCCGGCACCGACCCGCCCATTCGTGGGTGTAGCGCGCATCGCCGTCGGTGCAGCCGCCGTCGCGGTGATCCTCCACACCTACGCGCTGAGCATTGCGGTCGGCGACCCGAATCCGTTCGACTACTTCGGCTACTTCACGAACCAGACCAGCCTGCTCGCGAGCGCGGTGCTGATCGTCGCCGGATCGGTCGCGCTCGCCCGCCGTCCGACGCCCGTGTGGCTGAGCTACGTCCGCGGCGCGGCGACGGCCTACTCCATCGTCGTCGCCGTGATCTACAACCCCCTCGTTCCCGGTACCGGGACGGCCCCGCCCTGGGTCAGCGCCGTCCTGCACGTGGTGCTCCCCGCGCTCGTCCTCCTCGACTGGATCGTCGTCAACGACCGCGGGCCGCTCTCCTGGCGCCGGCTGTGGGTGGTCCTGCCCTACCCGATCGTCTGGGTCGTCGTCGTGCTCGTCCGCGGAGCGACCGACGGGTGGGTGCCCTACGGCTTCCTGCTCCCCGAGAACGGGACGCTCTCGCTCGTCCTGCACGTCGCCGGGCTGACCTGCGCGGTGCTCCTTGCGGGCGCGCTCGTCTGGGCACTGAGCCGACGCCGCAGATCGGCCGGTTGATGTCCTGTTCTCCGTCGCCGTGAATCATGAGGCGTGCTGATTCCCGACGTCGGGCGCGTCACCTCTCGTGCGCCGCGGCTCGGCCGCAGCGGGCTCTGATCACGCGCGACACGAGATCGATGACCAGCAACCCCGACATCAGTTCAGTCTCGCGAACCCGAGCGCCTTGTGCGCGTCCCGTATGGGGATGGTCCAGCGGGCGTCCGGCAGGGCGTCTCCATGCCGGACGACGAGCGGCCCGCTCGCAGGGGGGGCTTAGCGACGCGCGGATAGTGTGCACTGCGTGGTTGACGTCGCTCGGAAGGGACCCCTGAGTCCGGTGATCGCCGCGATCGCCGTCCTCGGGATGATCGTCGCGCCCGTCATGCTGACCTACCTCTCCATCAGTGAGAGAGGAATCGGCATGGGATTGATGCCCACCGACGAGGAGGCCGCAGCAGGGAAAGCCTTCCTCCTCGCGGCTGGCATCGTCGCCCTCACCAGCGCTATCAGCGTCTGGGTCCTCACCGTCATTCGCGCGACAAGCGGGGCCCATGCTCACCACGGGTGGGAAATCGTCTGGTGCATCCTGGCGTTGCCGACCGCACTCGTCGGCTTCGCCCTCGCGGCCATCGCCTCCCACATGCCTTAAGGCCGTCCCTCGACTCCCGAGCGATGATCACGGCGGCGCGATGCCAGGCCGACCGTCGCGCGCGGATGATGATCTGGCGGGCGTCCGGTAGGGGATAGGTCACAGAGGCACTGTCGAACCGACAAAGTTCGTTAATGACGCCTGAGACGAAACCGTGCTCTGAGGGCATTCACTACTGAGGGGGTGATGTCGGATGGTCGGTGCTGCTGAGGTGACGCTGGTAAATCGTCTTCGCGGCGGTGACCCGTCGGCGCTGGACGTTCTCTTCCGGATGCACGGCCGCGCGGTCTACCGCGCCGCGGGAAGCTTCCTCGCGGACGCCGGTCATGCCGAGGACGTCGTGCAGGAGAGCTTCTTCCTGCTCTGGCAGCGCCGCTCGGGCGTGCGCATCGTGGGGGAGTCGGTGCTGCCCTGGCTGCTGGTCACGGTACGCAACCTCAGCTTCTCGACCAACCGCCGCGAGCAGCGCCGACGCCACCTGCCCCTCTCCGACGACACCGCCTCTCGCGGCGTCGACGCGGAGACGAGCGACCGGCTGCTCGACGTGCGGCGTCTGGTCGAGCAGATGAGCGCGACGGACCGGGCGATCTGGACGGCGTGCATCGAGGACGACCTCAGCTACAGCGATGCCGCTCGCTCCCTCGGCCTGTCCCACGGGACTGTCCGCAACCGCCTCTCGCGGGTGCGGACATCACTGGCGAGAACCCTGACGGAACGGACAGAAGACCATGGACGATCCTGACCTGAGCGACGAGCAGCTCGAGCGCATCAGCGCACGCCTCGCGCACCGCATCCGCCGCCGCCGACGTCTCGGCCAGGCCGCGGCGGTGACCCTCGCCGGCATCGCGGGCGCGATTCTCAGCGTCGCTGTCCTCACGGCGGTGACGACGGAGCGCGGCACTCCGGTCGCAGCGCCCGTCACCTGCTGGGAACAGGACGGGCAGGGCGTCGCCCTGTCGGGCGAGATTCAGACGCCCGCGAAGCAGTCCACTGCGTCGCTCGCAGCGGCGTGTGCTGCGCTCGCTGGGACCGACGCAGACGGGACGGACGCCGCCTTGTTCTCCCTCGCAGGAACGCAGGTGTGCCAAAAGGGCGGCCGGATCGAGATATTCACGGGACTGACCACCGCGGTCGACTGCACCAACCCGCCCGCGACGCAGACCGGAGTGGACCAGTGACCGTCAGGCGGGCGAGAGTCCTCCCCCTCATAATCCTCTGCCTCTCCGCGGCGCTCCTCGCCAGTGGATGCGCGACGAGCGCCAGCAGCCCCGGGTCGCCGTCGACGGCGCAGGTGCCGGGTGAACTGCTCGGCGCCGAAGTCGCGACCAGGCTCGTCTACGAGACCACTTCGGTCGTCGGTGACCAGGGATCGGGCGGATGGCTGCTCGATCACCCCGTCAGCCTTCGCATCACCGGCACCGACGGCCGGTCGCAGCTCAGCGTCGACGGTCCCTGCAACACGCTCACCTACGACCTCCAGTCCGCCGGCCTGCAGACCTCCGTGTGGGTGGTCACCGGAGGCCCCGCGACGACGTACGTCGGCTGCCTCGACGCCGCCGACGAACGAGAGCAGTGGCTCATGGACGTGCTGGGCGCCGAGGACGTCAGCCTCACCCAGACCTCCACGACGATGCGCATCCGCTCCGGCCCCGTCACCATCGACGCCACCGCCAGCACGACCCCCATCTCCACCGAGACGCCTGCCGAACCAACAGAGATGACGGAGTCCCTGACACCCACCGTTCCGCCAGAGGGTCCGCCGGGCACCCCCATTGCCACCGCCGCCTCTGAGGGACCGATCATCGACGTCCAGCAGCTGACGAACCCGGCGCTCGACCTGGCTAACGGCACCGGAGTCCAGCTCTCGACGCTCAGTGCGGAGGAGAAGAAGCAGTACCCGATCTACGCGGTCGGAACCACGTACGAGGAGCTCGCCGCTTATGACCCCGCTCTCGCGGACCACTACTGGGTCGCACAGGACGAGCCGGTCTGGGCGCTGACCGTGCACGCGCCCGCGGAGAGAACAGACGTGCCCTATGGCTTCGACCTCCATCGGGTGGACGTCTTCACCGCCGTCTACGACGGGATCAGCGGAAAGCTCCTGACGTCACAGTGCCATGTCGCCCTCGCGTCTCTCGGTGCGCCCGGCGAGCTGATCACCGCCGGATAGATCCTTAGTTACCGTCCGTATGGGAATCCCCAAACGGGACGCCAGAGGCGATGCGTATGAGGCGAAGCGCGCGATTGCTTGGTGGCGCGCTCGCTACGCTCACGTGATGGTCGGCCTCTCGCAGTGGCGAACGGCGAGCTGACGCTCGCCGTTCGCGCCGCGCCCGGTTCCGGGTTCTGCTCGCTGAGGTCTGTGGTGAGTGCTCGCACCCCTGGGTGGAGCACCTCGCGGACGCCGGCCTGGTCGGCAGCCCCGTGTGCTCGGAGTGCGTCTACGAGCTCGAGCATGGGTTCAGTAGCGGACCGATTTGTCACCGACCGGTTCCGATCGATGTGTTGAGTCGCGCTGATGCCGATGCGGCGGCGGCAGGGCAGGGCGGCAGTGATCAATTGGTCGGAGGAGGCCAGATTCGGGTCGCAAAAGAAGACCTTGACGCCTCATGTCAGCGTCCGGCGAGAGTGGTCAGCAGGTCCTGGATGCTCGTTTTCTCGACAACCGGGTCGGGGCTGCCGGCGCGGACGGAGGAGAGAACGGGGTCGATCTGCTGGTCGACGTAGGTCCACGTCTGGCAGTTCGCGGCGCTCAGTGCGGGCTCCGCGTCGTCCCAGGCGGTCTCAAGGTCGGTGGCGCGGGCTTTCGCGCCGGCCTGATCGCCGCTGGTGACGAGGGCGAGGGTGTCGGCGGTGATCGTCTGGAAGTTCTGCACGTCGGCGGAGGGGAAGTCGGTCTGAACGGATGCCTTCGCGTCAGCTGCGGACAGCGTTCCCGACGCATCGCAGGCCGGGGCTGCGCCTTCCGGTGCCGGACTGGTGTGCGGCTGGCTGTTGGTGAAGGCGAGCAGCCCGACGACGGCGACGGCGAGGACCGCGAAGGCGACGAGTGAACGGCGTTCGCGGGCGACTGGCGTGGTGTAGTGCTCGGATGCGCCCTTGTCGACATCGGCCTTGCTGAGGGAGAGGTAGACGACGGTGGCGAGGATCGCGAGCAGGAAGATGATGCTGGTGACGAAGGTGCCGAGCCCGAGGCCCTGCTCGTCGGGGGACAGGCCGAGCCAGTCGCCGATGTTGGCGCCGAGGGGGCGGGTGAGGATTTAGGCGATCCAGAACGCGAGGACGGGGTTCGCTCCGTAGCGCCAGAGGCCCGTGACGATGGCGATCAGGGCGAGGGGCAAGAGGATCGAGACGCCGGGGCCCCAGCCGGTGAGCTCGAGGGTCCAGTCGCCGAGGGCGGTGCCGAGCGCGAAGGTGACGAGGACGGTGAGCCAGTAGAACGCCTCGCGCGGGGTGTTGTCGATGCTGTGGATGGAGAGGGTGCGCTCCTTCGAGTACCAGACGCTGAACACGATCGCGAGCAGCACGGAGAAGACGAGGGAGCCGGCCCAGAGGGGGACGCCGAGCTGGTCGGTGAGGATGTCGGTGAGCAGGGTGCCGGTGACGCTCATGACGACGACGGTCAGCCAGTACGCGGCGGGCAGGTAGCGGCGCAGCCGCATCTGGATCGCGAGCACGACTGCGGTGACGATGATGAAGATCACGGCGGTCGCGATGAGGCCGACGCCGAGGACCATGTTGATCCAGTCGGCGAAGCTCTCGCCGACGGTGGTGCAGAGGATCTTGATGATCCAGAACCAGATCGTGACCTCGGGGACCTTGCTGAGCAGCCGCCGGCCGCGGGACGGTGCTGCCGTCGTTGAGATGTCCATGCCCGCAGAGTCTCAGTCGGGACGTGGGCGGCGGCTCGGGATGCGCCGTGCTGCGTTGTGTTTGCTCACAACGACCCGAAGTACCCGAACGCGATCAGGTCGGTACCGAGCTGATGGGGTCGAGGCTCTGTGCTTTCACAACGGATGCAGGGGAATCCGCCGCCGCCACAGACGGCTCGTTCATAGCGTGGACTTCTGCGGCGTGCTTCGCGTCGAGAGACGAGGACGACACTGATGCCGAACCGGGAACCCCTACCGGACGGTGCGATCGCCTATCGGGCGGCGCGACGCTGGCCGCTGATCTCGGCGGGCCTCGCGGTGCTGCTCACGGGACTTCTGGCCGCGCTGATCTTCTACCGCGAGCACGACAAGCCGTTCGGGTTCGACACCGCGTGGATGAACGAGATCATCGAGCACCGGTCGACGTTCTGGCTGGTGCCGTTGCTGGTGATGAACAGCCTCGGCGGCGGGATCGTCGGCACGATCGTGGTCCCGCTCGTCGTGTTCGTGGCGCTGCTGGTCTGGCGGGGTCGCTGGGCGGCGACGTACTTCGCGATCGCCGCGCCGCTGAGCGGGCTGCTGGTGCAGATCCTCAAGAACGCGGTGGGGCGTCCGCGGCCGCTGGAGATCCTCGTGAACGCCGACTTCGGCTCGTTCCCCTCCGGCCACAGCGCGAACGCCGCCACGACCGCGATGGTCCTCGCGATCGTCTTCCCGCTGTGGTGGGTCCGCATCGCCGGAGCCCTTTACACGGTGGCGATGATGCTCAGCCGCACGTACCTCGGTGCGCACTGGATCTCCGACACCGTCGGCGGGCTGCTCCTGGGCGCCGGGGTGGCGTTGATCGTCTGGGCGCCGCTCGCGGTCAGGCTGCACACCGAACGTGCTGCATCACCGTCGTTCCGTTGGCGGCGCTTCTCCGGGCACCGTCCGACCAGATGACGGCGGAAGGCAGCGGGCAGCGCTGCCGGTGAGCGGGTCGCTGTGCGCTTGTTCAACGGACCCGGCGAAGCCCCCAGGCCCGGGTGCCGCAGGCTGCCCGAGCATGGCGGCATGACGCACCTCACCGATCAGCGCCGACCTCCGCTCCCTCGGATCCGCTCACATCTCGTCGCCGGCCGGTACGCCGCCTCGACGGTGCCCGAGGCGACGGCGCTGTTCTGGATCCTCAAGGTGCTGACGACGGGGATGGGCGAGACGGCGTCGGACTTCCTCGCGACCGCGTTCGACCCGGTGATCGTGGTCGGCGCGACAGGGCTCGCGTTCCTCGCGGCACTCGCGCTGCAGTTCGCGGCCCGCCGGTACGTCCCCTGGGTGTACTGGCTGGCGGTGCTGATGGTGAGGGTCTTCAGCACCATGGCCGCCGACGTGCTTCACGTGATCGCCGAGGTCCCGTACCTCGTCTCGACTCTCGGGTTCGCGGTGGCGCTCGCGGCGGTCTTTGTCGTGTGGTGGCGGGTGGAGCGGACGCTGTCCATCCACTCGATCACGACACCGCGCCGCTCCGCGTTCTACTGGCTCGCCGTCTCCGGGACCTTCGCGCTCGGCACGGCCGCCGGGGACCTGACCGCGTCGACGCTCGGGTTCGGCTACCTGCCGTCCGCGGTCCTGTTCGCGGCGGTCATCGCGGTGCCGGCGCTCGCGCACCGGTTCACGGGGCGGAACGCGGTCCTCGCGTTCTGGGCCGCCTACGTCGTCACGCGACCGCTCGGCGCCTCGGTCTGCGACTGGCTCGCGGATCCGGTCGACCGGAAGGGCCTGGGCCTGGGCACCGGCCCGGTCACGCTCGCGGCCCTCGCGGTGTTCATGCTGCTGGTAGCGGTGATCGCGCTCCGCCGACCGCGCGCGGCCGTCACGGCGACCCCCTGAGCGCTGGGCTCAGGCGTCGCGTCCGGCGCGGTTCTTCTGCCGCCAGTAGGTGAGGGCGATGCCGGCGAGGCTGAGAACGACGATGCCGACGAGGACGATGTCGATGTACTTCCCCACGAAGTCCGCGACGCCGGGGATCTGCCCGAGGAAGAAGCCGAGGAGGATCACGCCGGTGGACCAGACGGCGGCGCCGAGGGCGTTGAAGCCGACGAAGTGGCCGTAGTGCATCTTCCCGACGCCGGCGGCGACGGGGGCGAAGGTGCGCACGACCGGCACGAAGCGGGCGATGGTGACCGCCCAGCCGCCGAACCGGTCGAAGAACGACTGGGTGCGGGCGACGCTCGAGCGGCTGAAGAGCCCGCTGTCCTTGCGCTCGAAGATCCGCGGCCCGCTCGCGCGGCCGATGACGAACCCGAGCTGGTCGCCGAGGAACGCGGCGGCGGCGACCATCAGGATCACCAGCGGCACCGGCAGGGAGATCACGCCGGTCGCGACGAAGACACCGGTGAAGAAGAGGAGGGTGTCACCGGGGAGGAAGAACCCGATCAGCAGGCCCGTCTCGACGAAGGCGATCAGGCAGACCAGGGCGATCGCCCAGGGGCCGGCGCCGTCGAGGAGGGATTGGGGGTCGATCATCGGTTCTCCTTGCGAGAGGTCGGGTGGGGCTGCGTCGCGGGGATGCGGACGTCGACACCGAGGCCGTGGGGGGCGAGGTTGCGGAGTCGGAGCTCGCCGCCGGCGGCGCGGCTGAGACCGGCGACGATCGCGAGCCCGAGGCCGGCGCCGCCGTCGCGGGAGCGGGCGGCATCCGGGCGGGTGAAACGGTCAGTCGCGACCGCGAGGAACGCGTCAGGAACGCCCGGGCCGTCGTCGTCGACGGAGAGGACGATCTCTTCGGCGCGCTCGACGAGGGTCGCGCTGACGCTGCCGCCGTCGGGCGTCGCAGTGACGGCGTTCGCGAGCAGGTTGTCCAGGATCCGGCCGAAATCGGTCGGGGAGATCGGGTACCGGGCGGCGACGATCGAGGCGGGGGCGACGAAGTCGATCGCGAGGTCCCGCTCGCGGGCGAGCATCCGGGCGCGGTCGACGCTGTCGGCTACCTCCTCCCGCAGAGCCGCCGAGGAGGCGTCGCCGGTAGCGATGCCCGCGTCGATCCTCGACAGGATCAGCAGCCCGTCCGTCAGGGACTGCAGGCGGTCGATCGAGCGGCGCGCGTCGACGACATCGGCGTAGAGAGCCGCCGGATCGTCGCGGACCCGCTCAGCGAGCTCGAGCCGGGTGCGCAGCGCGGCGAGCGGGGTGCGCAGCTCGTGGCTCGCGTCGGCGACGAGCCGCCGCTCCCGGTCCGCCGACTCCCGCAGGTCCGCGATCAGCGCGTTCAGGGTCGAGGCGAGGTCGGAGAGCTCGTCGCGGGCGGGCCCGACCGGGAGCAGCTCGGTGGAGCGTCCCTGGCGCAGCCGGTCGGCGATCGCGCGCATCCTGCCGACGGGGCGCAGCGCGAGGCCGACGAGGACCCAGGACGTCACAGCGAACACGACGAAGAGGATCGCCAGGGCGAGGAGGAGTGTCCTGCTGACGCCGCCGACGACCGCCTCGGCGGTGTCGCGGCTCTCCTCGATCAGCGCCCGCGACGCTCCCGAGCGGACCAGCTCGATGGTGGAGGCGTCGAGGATGTGGTCCAGCTGCTCGCGGACGACGATCGCGACGATCCCGAAGAACAGCATCGCGACCAGCAGGCTCGACACCGTGATCCGCACCCGGATCGACAGGGACCGCCAGCTCACGGCTTCCCCCCGAGCCGGTAGCCCGCACCCCGACGGGTGACGATCTCGACCGACGCGGCACCGGCGACGAGCTTGCGGCGGAGGTAGCTGACGTACTGCTCCGCGATGTTGTGGTCCACGAAGTCCGCCGACCCCCACACTTCGAGCAGGATCTCCTCCCGCGGCACGAAGTCCCCGGCACGCGCCGCGAGCGCGCGGAGGACTCCGAACTCCTTGGGACTCAGCGGCAGGACGGCGCCGTCGATCGTCGCGGCGTGCGCGTAGGGGTCGACGCGCAGATTTCCCAGCACGACCGGTGCCCGGTTCGTGAGGTGCTCTCTGCGGATCATCGCTCGGAGGCGGGCGGAGAGCTCCTCGAAGTGGAACGGTTTCGCGAGGTAGTCGTCGGCGCCCGCGTCGAGGCCGAACACGCGGTCCTGCAGGGCGTCGCGGGCGGTGAGCATGATCACCGGGAGCGTGGCACCGCTCGCGCGCAGGTGCCGGCAGATCTCGAAGCCACTCATCCCCGGGAGCATCACGTCGAGGATCGCCGCGGAGTAGTCCGCTTCGCGCGCCGAATTGAGCGCGTCGACCCCGTTCGAGAACAGGTCGACGTCGTAGCCGTCGCCGGTGAGGCCCCGCTTGATGAGCTCGCCCATCTCGACGTCGTCTTCGACGACCATCACCGCGTCACGCATCCAGGCCTCCTACGGTCATGCTCGCACCCGTGGCGCGGCGGAACCGGCCTACTCCGCGGAGATATGCGGCTTCTCAGCGGTACGCACTGCATACAAAGGCAGCACGTGCGGCCCGATGGAGCAGCACGCCCCTGGTGCGCAGACGATCTCGGACGCGGGCACCGACATGGACGCCGACCTCCGGTCGACGCGGTGCTGTGCGCTGTGCGCATTTTTGCCTGGAAGCCTTCGGCAACGTACGGGCCTGCGGCGTCCACGCAAGCCGCTGCGCGGCCGGCTCCTCCGACGTTCTCGGCACGCGGTCGCTGCGCTCCCTCACATCGCGCCGACAACCTCTCCTCCTCCGCCTTCCGGGTTGCGCTCCCACCTCCGACCCTGCTCGGCACTACGTGCCTTCCAGGCAAAAAAACGCTGGGAGAGAAGGAAGAACAACCGAGCCAGACCACCCCCGCTGGCTTGACAAACCTGATTGAGAATCTTCACCTCTCCGCGGTTCCAACCTATTTCGCTCCACCGGCTGCGTGCCACCGATCCCGGACGCGCCCTACGGGCTTATTTCGCCCGTGATCGGTGTCACTCCGCCGGCTCCACTCAAACGGTTTTCCCCGCCGGAGAGGCAAAGAAAAACGATCAGCCAGGAGCAGGAGCAACACACATGGACACCCTCGAAGCGATCCTCCGTGACCAGACGGTCACCTACCTCGTCAGCAAGAACATCCTCTGCCCGCGCACCGGGGCCGTTCTCGACTCGCGCACCTGTGTCCTCTTCAACGACGCTGACGGGGATCACGCGGTCGTCATCTCGCCCGAGGGCTGGCAGCAGATCGCGAAGGAGCCCGCCACCCTCGACCGCCTCGCGGAGCGCGGGATCACCGTCGACATCAACACCGCGCTGGCCGCAACCCGCTGAGAGGAACAGACCATGTACCGCACCGACACCGACACCGGCCTCGCGACCCCCGATCAGGTCGCCCTCATCATCACCGACCAGCGCGCTCACTGGGACCAGAACGCCGACGACAGCGACGACGTGATGCTCGCCGCTGTCCGCAACGCCCACGCCCTGCCGGGCGCCGAGCCCGTCGAGGACGACAGCTCCGCCCTCGCCGCCGCGCTGATCGCGTTCCTCACCCCGGACCCCGCCCGCACCGCACCGGTCATCGACGCCGACACCGGATGCGCGACGCCCGAGCAGATCGGCCTCATCGTCGCGTTCGAGCGCAACTACTACGAGGAGCACGAGAGCTACAGCACCGAACGGCTGCTCGCGGGCGTCCGCAGCACGCTCACCCTCCCCGGGGTGTGGGTGCTCGGAGGGTTCCCCGTCCGGGAGGACGGCACCGACCACGCCGCCGCGCTGATCGCGTTCCTCATCCCGGCGGTGACTACGTGATCGAGCGCAGCCGTGTCGATGAGCGGCCCGGGGCCGCGCGCGCGGCTCATCAGCTCTCGCGCCTGTCCAGCGGCCGACTCCAGCAGGAGGCCGACCGTGTGCGCCTGCACGGCGAGCGGCTGACGGGGCTGAGTCGGAAGACGAGCCGCCGCCTGATCGAGCAGGAGGAGGCGATCCGAGCGAACCGGATCGCCGCGGCGGACAGCGCCGCTGAGCGGCGGCTCATCGTCGGAGTCGTCATCGCGACGGGCGCTCTTCTCGCGGTCGGGCTGCGGCTGATCCTCACCTCAGGGCAGCTCCCTCCTCTGTTCTGACGAGCGGGCCGCGCTGACTTGTTGTCATGCTTACAAGTCGGACCTCGCCCACCGTCCCGCCTCCGCCCGCGCATCCCGTCAGGGCGAGCAGCAGTGCTCCTGCCAGTGCGATCCCTGCGGTCGTCCGCCTCATCGTGTCCCCCGATCACTCCGCCGCGGCACGTCGCCGGGCGCGTCACCTCGACGCCAACAGCAGCCGCCCGCCCGGACGGAGTCGTCCTGGCGGGCGGGCAGCCCCCGTCCCGGTCACGCGCGCGGGATGACCACCGAGACGCTCGCGCGCGAGGCGCCCGAGACGGCCGTGACCGTGCCGGTGCCGGCGGCGATCGAGCTCTTGCCCGTGCGGAACACCTTGGTCACCGTGGCGCCCGGGGCGACCGCGGCCGAGGACGCCGTGCCGTAGAGCGTCACGACGGTCAGATCGGCGGCCGCGCGGCCGGTGTTCGTCGCCGTCACCGTGACGACGACCTTCCCGAGGATCAGCCGCGAGGTCGCCTTCGCGGTGACGGAGGCGCCGGGCGCAACGCTCGCTCCGGCCAGCGCCGTCGTCACGCCGTCGACGCGCGCGGTGATCGAGACGGTGCCGGCGGAGGAGCCGGTGCGGATCCGGGGGAGCGCGGCGACGCCGTCGGCGCCCGACAGCACCGCGGCGGTCGTCGCTCCGCTCTCGAAGGCCGCCGGCCCGGTGATCGCGAAGCCCACCGAGCGGCCCGCGAGGGCGCGACCGGAGGAGTCGCGCACCAGCACGGACTGCGCGAGGTCGCGCGTCGTCGCGGTCGTCACGCTCTGCAGCGTCCCGCGCGCCTCCGCCGAGGCCGCGAGGGCGATGCCGTTCACCTCGATCTCGGCCACGCCCGTGGACCCGCCGTACTCGCCGGCTCCCCACGCCGTGAACACGAGCCGCAGCGCCGTCGTGGTCACCGGAGCGAACGTCGCGCGGTTCAGCACGTCGCGCTCGCGGCCGGGAGCCGCTCCGCTCACGGGAGTCCAGACGTCGCCGACCAGGTGCTCGACCCGCCACGACCGCGCGGGGATCAGCCCGCGTCCGTCGGCGTCGGCCGCGTCGCTCGCGAACAGCACCGAGGCGCTGTCGACGGTCACGGCGCTCGGCCAGCGCAGCTCGACGTGCTGCTCTCCGACCCGGGGCCAGGAGCCCCAGATCGTCGAGGCGGCGCCGTCGGCGACCGCTCCGACCGAGGTCCACGGCGAGGTGTACGAAGCGCTCGTCGACGAGGCGAGCGGAGCGATGTCGCCGACGTAGTCGGTGCACGGCACGGTCACGGTGACCGTCGCGGTCCGGGTGAGCTCGTCGATCCGGTCGACCCGCACGGACATGCCGGAGTTGAGCGCTGCGCTCTCTCCGGCGAGCACGAACTCGTTCGCCTCGCTCGCGTCGCCCGGACGCTCGAGCAGGTCGCCGGCGTACGGCTGGCCCGGGTTCGAGCGCAGGATCTGCACGCCCGAGACGTCGCGGCGCACCTGGAAGGGACTCGTGTACGCGCCGCCGTCGGACGTCGTGTCGGCGCGGTCGTTGTACTGCGCCCAGTAGCGGATGCCCGTGTCCTGCGGGTCGTTCCAGGTGAGCGCACGCCGGCCGGCGGGTCCGGCTCCGAGGGTGTCGAGCGTCGTGGTGCGGGGTGCGCCGCAGACCGGCTGGCGGGTGTTCGGCAGCGTGCCCAGGCGCGCCAGCGACGGGGACGACAGCGGCAGGAACGACCAGGCGCCGCCCATCACGTCGGTCCGGTTGCCGTACTCCTCGCGGCGGCAGTCCGCGGGCAGCGGGGTGGAGGCGTAGTCGCGGGTCGTGGCGCAGTTCACGCTGTAGGCGTGCGGCAGCGAGAGGTTGTGGCCGAGCTCGTGCGCGAGGAAGTACGCGTCCGGTCCGGGCTGGAACGCGCGTCCGCCGTCATCGGGATCGCCGGACTGCTCGCCGTTGGCCCAGTTCGGGCACGGGTCACCCTCAGGCACCATGGCGACCAGGTGCTTGCCCGGTCCGCGCTGCCAGCCGGTCCTCTGCGCGATCCAGTCCTGCAGTCCGCCCGTGTTCGTGCAGCCGATCGGCTGGTCGACGACCTGCCAGTCGACGACCTGGTCGAGCTCGAAGCGGATCGCCCCGCTGGTCTCGCGGGAGTAGAACCGGTCGACGAGGTCGAGGGCGCGGACGGCGTCGGCGGTCGTGTACCCGCCCGGGACGGTGCCCTGCGGAGCGACGAGCGCGATCGTCACGCGGTGCGTCTGCACCTGGGCGCGCGCCGGGATCTCGACGTCGACGAAGTCGGCGTCGAGGGCGAGGGCGGCCTGCTGCGTCGTCGCGTCCGCCTCCGGCTCGATCACGGTGGGCTCGGCGTCCGGAGCCGCGACGGGGCGGTCCGGAGCGGGAGCGGCGGGAGCGGGGGCCACCGGAGCGGCCGCCGCTGGAGCCGCGGCGGGCCCTCCGGCGACGAGCCCGGAGGCCAGCAGCAGTCCGGTGAGCGCTCCAGGGAGCAGGGCGTGTCGTCGTCGCATGGTCGTCCTCTGGGTCGGTCCTCGCTGAGTGCCCCGAGCGGCAGCAGGCGGGGGCACGAGCTCCCGCCGACCTCCTCGCCGCTGAGGAGTCGGCTGACGTTACCGTGAACATCCGTGCAGGAACGGGCAGATGTCCCTCCGCGGCGGCCCCTTTCCGGGTGGGGACCAGAAATGACGAAGGCCGGGAGCGGGACCCCGGCCTTCAGCGACGATCAGATCTCGGTGTGCCCCAGATCCGCCGCGTCCAGCAGTCGGATCTCGGTCTCACATGCAGGGGTCGCAGGTGGGGGAGGGCCGGCCTTCCAGCCGGCCCGCGAGGGGCGATCCCCTCACACTCCCCGGCATCCCCGTTCCGGGGGCGCGAGCTGCACTCGCGCAGCGGCGACGGAGCGCCGCCCAGAGGTTCGGCCGGCGGTGCCGGCCGCTGATGTTCGCCCGTTGGGCTCACGCTTCTTTGCCGTGAAGCCTTCGGCGGCTCCCTCCGCTTCGCTGCGCTCGTAGCTACCTACGGGCTCCGTTCAAGTGGCTGCGCCACCGGCTCCTCCGAGACTTTCGGCACGCGGTCGCGGCGCTCCCTCACATCGCGCCGAAACTCTCTCCACCGCCGCCCTCCGGGTTGCACTGCGCCCTTCGGTTGCTCAGGCGGAGAACCGCCTTCCTTACCGTTATTTCCGTGGATCCGGGGCAGTTGTAGGCTCCGGAACGCGCCAGGGATCCCGGGTACGGCTGACCGCCTTCAGCCGACTGATGGCACGCCGTGATTAGCCGCCCGGGATCCCGCAACGGCAGGACCGCTCATTGAGAAACGCGACCAGATCGCCCCGTAAGGACATGCCGGCAAGGTCGTTCATGGCGTACCGCACCCCTCAACGGAAGGACCCTGCGTGCCCCAACTCTGGGCCGGTATCGACGCCGGCAAGACCGAACATCACTGTGTCGTCATTGATGGCAACGGAACGAAGCTGCTGTCGCAGCGGTTTAAGAACCGGGAATCGGCGATCCTGACCTTGATGGGTGACGTCGCGTCTCTGCCGGGTGGGACGGACGTCGCGTGGGCGACGGATCTGAACCACGGCGGGACAGGGCTGCTGCAGTAGCTCCCATGCTCAGCCCCTGTTCTACATTTCGGGACGCGTGATCCACCACGCGTCGGGCGCCTACAGGGGCGAGGCGAAGACCGACGCGAAGGACGCGGTCATCATCGCCGACCAGGCGCGGACCCGGCGAGACGTGACGCTCATGCGCCAGGCCGACGAGGTCACGGCGGATCTGCGCCTGCTGTCGGCCCGGCGGGAGGACCTGGTGCACGATCGCACCCGCGCCGTGAACCGGCTGCGCGCGATCCTGGTCCACTACTTTCCGTCGCTGGAGTCAGCGTTCAACTTCGCAACGACCAGGGGGCCACTGGTGCTGCTCACTCGGTACGCGACGCCCGCAGCGATCCGGCGAATGGGAGAGAGCCGTCTCGCGTCGTGGCTGAGGGGGCAGGGGTGCTGGAAGTCTGCGGTCGTCGCGAAAACAGCGATCGAGGCCGCTCGTGAACAGACCTCCGTTGTCGTGGGGGAAGCTGCCGCAGCTCGGCTGATCAGCCGGTCCGCGCATGACCTTCTCCGCATCCGGGACGAGCTCGCCGAGTTGGAGGCAGAGATTGAAGCAGCGCTCGAGGGAAGCACTTCGGCGGAATTGCTGGTGTCGATCCCGGGATTCGGGCGCAGGATCGCCGCGGACTTCCTTGCCGCGACCGGTGCTGATCTCGCCGCGTTCGAGAGTCCCGATCGGCTGGCCAGCTTCGCCGGCCTCGCGCCGGTACCTCGCGACTCAGGGAAGATCTCCGGCAACCACCACCGGCCCAGGCGCTACGACCGGCGCCTGCTGAACGCCTGCTTCCAGGCGGCCTTCATCGCTTCCAGAACTTGCCCCGTCTCGCGCTCGTTCTACGAACGGAAGCGACGTGAAGGCAAGTCGCATAAGCAGGCGCTGATCGCTCTCGCTCGACGCCGCATCAACGTGATCTGGGCGATCTTCCGGGACCAGACCAGGTACTCAATCACGTCGATAGACCCTGCCGGATTCGCGTCCGGAGCCGTTGTGGATGTGTCAGCGGTCCATACTTTCGATGCCGGTGCTTGAAACGCGGAGTCGATCAGACCCGTGCGTGGGTAGGTTGCCAGGTTCGGGACGGCCGCCCGTACACGGCCGATGAATGCGCTGGCCACACTGCGCGTGGTCCATTGGCCAAAGTGGCGTCTCTGTTCTTGGAGGCGGCGCGGGAAGCTAGCTGGTGCGTGAAGCTGACGTGTACCCCGGGTCAGAGGTACAGGATTGCGCCGTCGGCAACGTTTTGTGCACCATCGGTGCCTCCCCAGACGAGGACCGCGCCCCCTCCGACGACTACCGTCTGACCGAGGCGGGTGCCACGTGGCGGTTCTGGAATCCGGCTCCAGGTGCGCTCCGACAGATTGAGGAGCGAGTCATCGAGGAGTGCCAGGTTGCTGCTGACTGCTCCGCGTGCAGACGTCCACAGACCGTGCTGAGCAGGGTCCGGCCTGCCCGCCGGTAGCGTCTTCCATTCTCCAGTCGAGGCATTCCAGATTCCGCCGAGGTCGTAGAAGCGGCCCCAGTTCCCCACCTCACCACCGTCCGCGCTTCCCCGCTCGGGGAAGATGACGTCGTCCCCGACAGCGAGTGGGCTGCCGCCGATGATCGGACTGTCCGACAGCAGCGTCCATGTCGTCAGGTCTGCGTTGAGCTCGGCCATCCGCGTCAGCGAGGGAGCTTCCGCGCCCGGGTTGTCGATGAGTTGCTGACCAGAGAGCAGGAGGCGATCGCCGAGCCAGACCGCGCTCCGATTGAAGCTGTCGCCGAGCGGATCCGGCGGTAACGGGGTCCACGCTCCGGTCGTGGGTGAGAAGAAGGCATCCTCGGTAGGACCGAACTCGTTCGTCCCGGCGATCGCGAGGATCTGCGTATCGGTGGCGATGATGCTGCTGCCGGTGGTCGGTGGGTCCGGCAAGGGCTGCCACTCCTCTGCGCCGAGATCGTAGCGGAGGAACACGTCGTCGCCCGTTGTGAGATCCGCTGCGCCAAGGAGGTAGAGGCTGTCATCGATTGCCGCGGTGCTGAAGAAGCTCACCGGAACCGGCGCCTCCGCGATCCGCTGCCAGGTTCTCGTGTCCGGATCGTAGACAGCCCCATCGCTCCGGTAGCCGGTAAGGGACGGCACGCAGCTCGCAGTCGGAGGACATGCCAGGTCGGTGGATCCACCGATCAGAACGAAGCGTGTGCCGACTACCTGGGCGCTGACGCCCTGGCGGGCGGATAGCGGCGACTCTGGCAACTCCACCCATTCGCCGGCCACTCTGTCGGAGTCGGTTTCGCCGGTGGTTGCTGGTCCTTCGTTTGCCCGTGGCGTGGCCGCGCATGAGGTGAGGAGGAGCAGGCTCAAGAGAGCCGCTGCGACATTCCTGGGCTGCACTGAGACTCCCCTTCGTCCACATTCCTCACAGCGTGTCCGCCGTCGTCGGTTGTCCAGGCGACCTTGAGCATCTGAATGTTCACGGTCGTCTGCACGAGTGCCGGGGTGGCGCGACGCGTTGTGCAGGCGTCTACGAGGAACGACAGCCCAGTCCGCTCGCCGAAGTGGCGCGGTGAACGACCCCCTACCGGACGCCCTCCAGACCGCTCCCCCCACCGTTCGGCAGAGATCCCCATACGGACGCAGGCCGCGCAACGAGCAGAGATACTCTTTCCGGATGTCGTCCCCGTCCATGCCCCACGAAACCGTCGATGCTGCCGAGGATCGATTGCTAGAGGCGATGCGCGCAAGTGACGTCGATGCGCTTGGTCAACTGCTCGCACCCGAGCTGATCTTCACGACACCCGAAGGCTCGATCATCAACCGGAACGAAGATCTCGAAGCACATTCGTCGGGCACAACGAAGTTCGAGTCGATTGCTGAAATCAGTCGCAGCACGCTGGCCGTTGCCGGCGGCGTCCAGACCAGGTCCGTCGTAGACGTCGTTGTGATCGACCACAGCACACGGATCGAGGCTCGGCTTCACTACGTCCGCGCATGGCAACGAATCGCCGGGCGCTGGATGGTTGTCTCCGGAAGCGCAACACTCGCACCCGCACCGACCGCCTGATCGATCCGCTATAAAGAATCCCCATACGGGACGGGCGCGTCGCCTCCCATACCGGCAGTAATGTGACGCTTTGACAGCATGTTGACGTACCGTGGTCGAATGTACCCTCCCCGGCTGGCCGAGCACGATCCTCCCTTCCAGGATCTGGTGCTCAGCGTCCTGCACCTGAGCAACGGCCGGGTCGGCGGGCGCCCGTTCACCATGACGCCCGCCAAGGTGCGACTCGCAATGGCATCGATGGGCAAGCCGGAAACGAACATCGGCGCCCTGTGCAAAGAACTGGGCATCTCGCGCCAGACGCTCTACCGTCACGTCTCGCCCACGGGTGAGGTGCGACCAGATGGCCTTCTCGTCCTCGGGCGCAAGAGCACCTAGACGTAGCTCCCCGATGCCGGCGTACGCTCCGAATGACAGCTCCGGTAGTTGGAGTGGGCTGCCTACGAGATGCTGGTCGCATGCGTTTCACTCACGAACTCGGCGGTGGATTCCGGCTCGCGTTACGCACCCTCGATACCGTCGAGGAGATGCACGCTCTGACGCTCGCCAATCTTGAGCGTTTACGGCGGTGGGAGCCGTGGGCGCTCTACGACCAAACACTCGAAGGCACCGCTGCCTTCACTCGTGCTGAGCTGGCGGACTTCGCCGCGGGATCCGTGCTGCCGACCGTCATCATGTCCGGCGACGCCCTCGTCGGTTCCGCCTCTCTTCGAACGAACTCCTACACGCAGACAGCGGAACTCGGGTACTGGATCGACGCTGCGGCCGAGGGTCGTGGCGCCGTGACTCGTGCCTGCGTTGCGTTGCTGACGGAGGTCCGAAGCCGAGGAATCCGTCGAGTTGAGATTCGGACGGCGGTGGAGAACAAGCGCAGCTCGCGCGTTGCTGAGCGGCTCGGGTTCACTTGTGAAGGTGTCCTCGCCTCTGCGTTGCCGCTCGGAGACGAACGACTGGACGTGGCGGTCTACGGGCGCACGTTCGCCCGCTGACGTTATATCTCTCGCCCGCCCTCCAGAGTGCAGCGGCATGAGCATTTCCTTAGAAGCCGCCGTGTGCCGCCTTTCGCGACGGGCCGCCCAAAGCGTCGTGCAGAGGACCTTGCGAACTTGTGCAGAGGACCTCGAAAACTGACACCGGCCGCGGGTGTGGAGTTGCACGCTCGGTGGCGGTGTTCTGTGATTGCTCCGTGTCGCGGGTCAGTTGCCGATGACGAGGACGCTGGCGGCGGCTTCGATGACGTCGTCGGTGATCGTTTCGAGCTCATTGATCTTGAGGACGCGGCTGATCTGGGGGAAGAGCCGCTCGAGGAGGCGGAAGTTCCCTCGGGTGATGCGTTCGATGGCGGCGATGGCTTGGGCGTCGGTGAAGTCGTCGGGGTTGAGGGTGCGGCCCAGGTGTTTCCAGTGTCGGTCGAGGACGAAGAGGAGTTCGTCGCGGCCGAGGGCGCGGTAGCGGTGGGAGAAGCCGAGTCGGCTATAGAGCTGGGGGTAGTGGCGGAAGCGCTGGTCGATGCCGGGCATGCCGATCAGGATCATCGCGAGGTGGGTGCGGTCGTGTTCATCGCGGAGCAGCTCGAGCGCGGTCGGGGTGAGGCGTTCGGCTTCGTCGACGATGAGCAGCTCAACCCGTCGGTAGGCGTCTCCGTTGCGGGTGCCGGTGACTTTCCCGATCGTACGGAGGTGCTCGTCGATACAGATGCCGAGGTCGATCTGCCACTTGCCGATCTCCCGCATGAGGTCCTTGGGTCGCGGCAGCACCTCGGGTGTGTAGAAGACGGTGCGGGAGCGGTTGGCGAGCGCGTTGTGCTTCGCGTCGTCCTCGCTGCGCGGGCCCCACGCGGTGACGTAGGGCTCGAGCACGTCCCAGTTGGCGTAGCGGCGGGCGGAGTTGGTCTTCCCGACGCCGGCGTCGCCGTGGCAGATACCGATGGTGCGTTCCTTCTTGACGGCGTTCGCGAACTCGGCGAACCGGCGGTGTTCCTTGGTGACGATGAAGCTCTGGCTCATCACTCCTCCTCGTAGGTGCGGAGACGTCTCTTGCGCGGGGTGGGGTCCGTGAGGTGGGGTTCTTCGCGGTGGGCGACGGTGGGGATGCGGTCATGGATCGCGCGGCGGAGTTCCTGGCGGCGGGCGCGTCGGGCGGCTTCGATGTCGCGGAGGCTGAGGCGGATGTTGGGGTGGGCTTCGTCGACGGCGACGCAGAGGAAGGTGTCGTGGTCGTAGACGCGGATCTCGGAGACGTCGCGGGGGTCGTAGCGGATGGTGACGGTGTGTCCGACGAACGGGGCGAGGGTGGGCGCGAGATAGCGCTGGCCCTGAAAGTGGATGCCGTCTCGTTGCACAGTGCGATGGGTCGGGACGGTGAGTAGCAGGCCGTCGAGCTCGTCGAGGGTGTCGGGCATGCGGGGTATCCAGCCGTCCGCGACCCACGCGTCGCGCGGGGAAATACCGAGCTCCTGATGGGTGCGCTGGTTGTAAGTGGCGATGAAGGCGCCGATCGCCCGGTCCACGCCCGGGAGATCGAGCACGGGCTGCGGGCTGCGGTTCCCGGGGCCGAGGTGGCCGGGGAGGGTCGGGAGGACTTCGGTGTTGATGGTGCCAAAGAAGCGCTCGATCTTGCCGCGCCCCTGGGGTCGGCCGACGGTCGAGAAGATGAGCCGGAGGTGCAGCTCGACGGCGGTGCGTTCGAGGTGGTGGCTGGTGAAGTCGGAGCCGTGGTCGACGTGCAGCACGTCGGGGATCCCGCACATCGCCCATGCCGGGTCGGTCTTCCGCCAGATCGCCTGCCGCAAGGCGAGAGCGGTGTTCAGCGACGAGGGTGCCCCGGTGAAGAGCATGTAGCCGCAGATCGCGCGGGAGTGATCATCCATGACGGTCGTCAGCCAGGGGCGGTCGGGCTTGCCGTTCGCTCCGACGATGAGGATGTCGAGTTCGGTGTGGTCAGCCTGCCAGATATGGTTCGGCCGTTCCGCCCGACGGCGGAACACCAGCTCGTGCCGGTCGCGATAGGAAGCGGGACCCTCCAACGCGAGGGTGACGAGCGCTGGGTCGAGGGCCTGCACGATCTGACGGTCCGTCGCGTAGCTGGGCGCTGGCCGGCCGTCGCGCAGGCACTCCTCAATGGTGAGGCGATGCAACGTCGCGATCGACGGACGAGGCCGGGTCAGGGCGAGCCGCTCGATGGCGGTGACGGTCGCCGGATCCGTGCGCCGGCCGCCCTTGTCCGTCCTCGCAGCGTCATCGAGCCCAGCGAGCCCGTCCCTCTTATAGAGCTGATGCCAGCGCTGCAGCGTCCGCGTGCCGATGCCGCTCTCGCGGGCGATGGCCGCGAGGGGGACCTGATCTTCGACGTGAAGTCGAAGGATCCGCCACCGCTCGAGGCCGTCCATCAGTCGCTACATCGCTGCACTCTCGCGGACCGCTCGGGCCTGCTGATGGCGATAGAGCGTCGCGCGACTCCACCCGACGAGACGAGCAGCGTCCTCAGCGGTGCGACCGCGCGCTCGCGCATCTGCGGCGATCTCGAGCTTGTCCGCAATCACGACCGGATCCGACAGAGGCCGACCGAACCGGGTGCCGTTCGCGCGGGCGGCCGCGATGCCGGCGTTGACCCGCTCCACGATGAGCTCCCGCTCGTACTCCGCGAGCGTGGCCAGCATGTTCAGCATCAGCCGGCCCGTCGACGTCGACGGATCGATGCCGTCCGAGATCGAGCGGACCTGCACACCGCGCTCGCGCAGCAGGTTCACCGTGTTCAGCACGTCGATCAGGGAGCGGCCGAGCCGGTCGACTCGCCAGACGACGACGGTGTCGCCGTCCTCGGCGTACTCGAGGAGCTTTTTCATCCCGGTCCGCTCGATCGCGGTCTTGCTCCCCGAGGTGACGTCCGCGAAGACGTCGCGCTTCTGCACGCCGGCGGCGACAAGCGCGTCGAGCTGCAGCTGCGCGTCCTGACTCGACGTACTTACACGCGTTTAACCCAGAAGCCTCACGACCTCATTCTGACTCGGAAACACCCTCCGCGTCCCCTCCTGAGACGAAACGCGACAAGACGTCTTTCCGAGACAGCCGACGTCCCGATAATCCAGATCCGTTGAACGTGGCGCGACCGCCGGAAGGCACGTCTCAAAAAGCTACTGTTTTCCGGTCATTCGAACCACGTATCAGACTCGTGCGATCACCAAAATCGGATGCGTCGGCCTCGAGCGAAGAGCCTGAATCATCTCATTCGACCGTGGTTCAATGTTTGGCCGCGGTTTCTTCCAAGGAAGAACCAGGCGACCGAACCGAGGAAGGGGGCGATGATGACTACGGCCACCCACATGGCCTTCAAGATTAGTTCGTTCGGTGAGCGAAGAATTTGCACGAGAGCGAGTATCGCAATCGCAACATAGGCGGCCCCAATGAGGGCAACCAGGATACTTGTGAGCAATGCCGACATGTCCATAGCCCGACCATACTCGCATCAAGTGCGTCTCGCATCCCCCACGAGACGGAGGGCCTCGCGCCTGAATGGGCAGTTGCGAGGCGCCTAATCCCGACGTTCGGTGGAACCGAGGTTTCTAATGTGACCCGCTTTGACTGCGCGATGGCCTGCGTCACGAGACGCAATTTCATGCGTCGGTCGTAGTATCAGACCAAACGATTCGGGGGAATCTATGAGAAAGTATCTTTCACTCATCGGCGCTGGGGCGATGGTCCTCGGCACAGCTCTCGCAGCAACACCTGCGTCCGCGGCAGTCAGTGAGACAGAGACGACCTACGTTCAGGAATGCGTCGATCAGGTCCAGTCGCTACAGGCGTCAGGTGAGGCGTCGGGCCTTACCGCCGAAGACTGCGTCGTTGAGACCACCACCACCGCGGGCGAGCCATACGTGGTGAGTGTCGAAGAGGCGAAGGCCGCCGACCTGCCCGCGGAGGAGAAGGACCGCCTCGTTGCCGCGGCTGCGGCCCAAGCGGTCACAGGCCGCCACTACAGCCAATTCACCAACGGAGCTGCCTACAGCCGTACGCAGAACGGTACTTGGTACTTCGACGGTACCTACTCGTGGGTCACTCAGGCTCGATACGGCTTCACTGGTTCACACAGTTGCTTCACGAATTACTCTGTGAATGTCACGGTCACTGGCGTCTCCTGCTCTGACGCTGGAACGGAGACCGAACGGTACGTCGAGGACCAGTACCAGGTCCAGGCCGGTATCGTCACCTACGGCTACTCGATGAAGGCGACTCTTTTCGCAGACGGAAATATCTCCGGATTCGGGGCAACGACCGGCTGAAGGATGAAGTTGACCTTCGCTCTACGATGAAGGCTCTCTGTCTAGGACTCCGGTCCGCTCGGAGCGAAGGCGCTAACATCTGATTTTGGGGCTACCCGTGCTCCGACCGGGTAGCCCCAAATTGGCCCTTGGCTCTAATTGACGAACCGATCATCCTTCGTTCGACCCTGTCCGTCGAAACGTTATCGCCATATCGCGCTCTGACATCCCGTTTTCGCGCTGCTGAGAACCGATTTAGCTCTGAGATTTGGGTCGGTCGAAGTCAACCGAAACGACTCGGCCTTAGTCAGACGCGACACTCAACTCCGTCACAAGGTCGCTAGACAACGCGGCGATCCACAAGCTGTTGCGTTGAGGGGGTACTCCAGACGGTCACTCGATGCCGCCATGATGTGACCGCAGAACACCGCCACAAAGCGATCAACTCCACATCGCGGCGCTCGGTGTCGCGTCTGCGTGTACCGGTGAACGATCCCCTAACGGAACAGTCAACTGCTCCGGGCGAGCCTCGATGACCACAAGCAGCCGACCGTGCGTCCGTTCGAGCTGAAGGGCGGTCAACTTTGCTCCGTCGTCTCAGCTCATCAGACGAGCCGAACCTGGTCGGCATGGAGGACACTTCGAGCATGTGGTTAGAGGGCGCGGCGCTTGAACGCCGGTTACGCGAGATGGATGACCCTGCGGCTCCCGAGCGGCCGATCGATTTCGACGGACAACGACTGGCCGCAAAGGTGGACGCGCTTGCAGCGCTCCTCGAGAAGAGCTTTCCCGGCGCGGTGTCGGTAGACGATCCGTGGAGTTGGCAGGACTCCGCAACGTTTACTCAGGTGACAGTGAACGGTGCAGCCACACGCACGACGGCAGACCTCGTCGTCGCCATCAGCCAGCACGGGGACCTCTGCTTCATCGCCCTCGAGAGGCCGGGAGCGTACTCGCGAGAGGAGTTCGACGCGCTGGTCGAACCGGAGGACCTGCAACCGATAACCGCAGCTCTCGAAGCCTTAGACTTCGCGGTCGCTGCCGAGGAATCCCTCTGGGGCCAGTACGACGGGCCGATCGTGATGAGCAATCCGAGCTGGCAAGAACGTTACTTCGGATACCCGCTGTGAGCGCATCCAACCTGAAAGCGGGACCGATCCCTAACGGAACGCTCTCGGTCGCGAGTCGGTTGCTCCTCGTGGTGAGAGCCGTGTCATGCCGACTGTTTTCCCGTGGGAAAACTTAAGGGAACTAGCGCGGCACTCGTCGCCGTTCTTAGCCGCGCTGAGGGGTGGAGGCGCCGTGGTTGAACGTCTGGACAGTTGGGATCCGAGTGGACTCTCGCCGGACCGGCAGACACCACCCCGCCAACGACGGTTGGTGAGACTGTCGATCGCGCTGGGAGCTCTAGCCGTCGTGGCGGCCGCGGTTCTGTGGGTGGGTGATCTGCTGTTCGGAGTGCATGGCCCTTCCCACTACGTCAGCATCACCAACGACACCGGAGCCTCACTCACCTGGTCCTGCTCCTGGTCCGATCTTCACCTCGCCGCCGGGGAGACGGGTCAGCTGCGAATCCTCGACCAGCCCGACCAGGACTACGGCTGCGTCCCACAAGCAGCGACCCCCTTCGTAGCGGCGGCGCACAACAACGACATCTGCCCGTCACTGACCTCTATGACCGAGGGAAGGCAGTTCACGGCAACCGACTTCGCGAAGACCTACCGCTGCCCGTAGCTGGATACGCGACCGGTGAACGATCCCCTAACGGGACGACCCAAGTCCGATCGAAGGTCAGTAGGCGACGTCAGCGGGCGCTGGCTTCCCGACTCGGCTGTGATCGGGCCGACGGGCTCGGTAGGAAGATCCGGCCAGGAGGACACCTGCAGTCACAGCAGCTAGCGACGTGGCGACGCCGGTAAAGGGCAAGGTGTCCGCGACATCCCACGGGAGAAAGAACGCTCCAGGGTCGGTGAGGGGGTTGATGACCATGAGGAGCCCAACACCAATCAGCGTGACGGGTCGTCCTGGCGAGAGTACGAAGGCGCCGAATATCACGAGCGGGAAGGCGACGGCCCAGACGATCGTTGTGGCGATCCACGTGAAGTCTGACTGTGTGGCGCTGTAGCAACCCTCGTTCAGGCCACCGAGGCACGAGCTCCAGTGCACCAGGAACGCGGCGGCACCAGCAGCCCCGAGCAAGGCGATTGTCCATCCAACCAACTGGCCTGACGTCGCGAGTCGCTTCATGGGCTCAACATAGAACTCGAAGGTGAACCTGAGCTAGATCCACACGGTCGAAGCGAAGGCCACCGCCCCCTCGCCCCGATGAACGATCTCCATACGGAACAAGCGGTCGTTCGACCGTGCCGTGGGCTGCTCAACCGATGATCATGGCGGTACGCAGAGCGAGAACCCAGCTGGTGACGGCGCCGACCACGCCCAAGGCGAGCAACAGCCACCTCCATCGAGGGTGAGAGCGCCTGCTGGCGCGAATCGCTACGACCAGGAGAACAAGGGTCGCGAGGGCGACAGAGCACAGAGCCGGCCACGCGACGTCAAACCCCGTGCACTGAGGCGGAAGGGACTCGTTGCACGCGAACGAGAATCCGTCGAGGAAGACGCCCGCGACGAGGGCGAGGAGAGTGATTGCGCCCGCGATCGCTGCGGAAGCCTTGAGCGACAGCGTCTGCACAACATCACTATCGGACCAACGGGTGAACGGCAGGAGCGCGCTGGACCACTCGGGTCAGATCCGCATCGGTGAACGATCCTCTTACGGGACGGCCATTGCGCTGACCGGGAGACTCTCCGGCTAACGTGGCTACATGCGGCAGATCGTCCATCTTCATCGGAGGGCCGCTCTCTGTGCTGTACCCGTCGGCGTGGTGCTGGGTGCGCTGCTCGGTCTGGGATTGGTCCTTACGGGTAACTCCGACTTCCGCGAACAGGGCGGGTGGGGCGCCTTCGCCTACTTGATTATGGTGGGCGCCATTATCGGTGGGGTCAGTGCCCTGGCTGCCGTCGCCGGAGGATTCGTGGCGATTCTGATCACTCTGCGGTCGGGACGAGCCACCGAGTCGTCCCCGCTGATCAGCCCTATTGGGCCGGCCGTAGGGTCGAGCGTTCCGTGGGTTGTTGCGGCCGGCGTAGCTGCCGTCGTGGGTGATCCGATGACGGCGGGGATCGCTGTCGGTCTCGGTGTCGTGGCGGCTGTAGTCGGCGGGGTGAGTGCTGCACTACTTCTTCGAGGGGTGAAGTACTCGAGCATCACTACTGCGGCTGACGATTCCGGCGCGCTCACGTCGGTTGTGCAGACGAACTCGAAGACCTGAACGTTCACGGTCATCTGCACGAGGTTTGGGACGCAGCGACGAGCTGTGCAGGCGACCGTGAGGAACGACAGGCGCTCGGTGTCGCGTCTGCGTGCACCGATGAACGATCGTCCACCGGGACGGTCGGCGGACTAGCATTTTCAGCATGGGGCGACGCCAGCACACTAAGGCTCTAGTCCGGTTGGCGTGCGCGGGTACGCTCATGGGCATCTCACTGTGGGTGACCTGGACGACGTCGTCCTACTGGCAGCCATGCACAGGCGCTAGATGGAATGAAATGAACCCGTCCTGCGCTGAGGCCATGTCGTCATACGACCTCATGCCCCTTCTGTATCTCTGGGGCGCCCTCGCTCTCGTCGTTGTAGCTCTGGTGGTCGCACGCCTCGTTCCCTGGGTTCCCGCAGGGGTAGCGACGGTTGCAGCAGTTGTTATCGCCTGCCCTGTGGCAGACCCAGGATTCTTCTGGGTCGAATGGGGCAGCGCCGACAGCACTCCCGGACACGGCCTCTGGACAGCGTGCTGGATTGCAGCAGCCGGTCTAGCCCTCGTCTACCCGTCACGCACCCGGAACCCGAGTATTCGCACAAACACGCCGGATGGAGCAGCTACTACACCGTCCGTCGCTATCTGATCGTTCGGCCCGGTGCACTCCGGGCTGAACACTGCGACGCGATTCGCTTGCGGTGACGCGCTTGCCAGTGGGTCAGGGCAGGCAGCGGAAGGGACGGCGACGGCGCGCGAGAACGAGCAGTGGCCCAAAACGTCGGACCGTCGAACGATTCCCGCACGAGACGTCTCCCGTAGCGATGCCGGTGAGAGCGGCACACCTAGACTCCTCGCATGACCGCTCCGTCATCCGTGGACGTGCCGCGGCGCCGGCGCCGTCCGGCCCGTCGACGCCTGTCCTTCTTCGGTGTCCTAGGCGAGCTGCTGATGACCGCAGGGGTGCTCGTTCTGCTGTTCCTCGCCTGGCAGCTGTGGTGGAACGACGCCGTAATCGCAGGCCGGCAGACCGATCAAGCGGCTGAGCTGCGCCAGAGCTGGGGCGATGGCGCGCCGTCCGCTGAGGTGCCGTCACAGCCGAGCGCTGAGCCGGCCGCGCCTGTTGACCCGGTGATCGCGCCGGTCGCGGCTCTGGACACGACGTTCGGGAACCTCTACATCCCCCGGTACGGCGAGGGGTGGGTGCGCACGATCGCTGAGGGCGTCGACGCGGAGAACGTGCTCGACGTGGGCAGCATCGGCCACTACCCGGGAACGCAGATGCCCGGCGAAGTGGGGAACTTCGCGATCGCCGCGCACCGCTCCGCCGCCGGCGGAGGAATGCACCTCATCGATGAGCTGCAACTGGGTGATGCGATCTACATCGAGACCGCCGACGGCTGGTACACCTACCGGTTCCGGAACCTCGAATACGTGCAGCCCTCCGAAGTGCAGGTCATCGATCCGGTCCCCTGGACGAGCGACGTCGCTCCGACCGACCGCCTCATCACGATGACGAGCTGCAATCCGCTGCTGTCGACCGCGGAGCGGATCATCGCCTACGGCGTCTTCGAGTCGTGGCAGCCCCGCTCCGCCGGAGCGCCCGCCGAGCTCGCCGCGTCCCTCGCGACCTGACGTCCGGCGTGGTCGCCGGCGCCCTGACGAGGGCGGCGAGCCGATTTCGTGCTGCGGCAGACGTTTGCGGGTCGGGTGGACATGTACAGGATGAACCCGCTTTCGAAGGAGCCCGTCATGACTGCCGCCCCTGACCGAGACCCCCTGGACGTCCTGCTGAATGAGTCCAGCCCCCGCACATCGACAGTGACGGACGACGTCGCCGCCGAGCTGGCCGAGCTGCAACAGCTCGCGGCGGCAGAGGCCCGCGTCAGCCGCCACCGCTGGGCCCGTCCTGCGGTCGCCGGAGTCGCTTCGCTGGTACTACTCGGTGGCATGGCGACAGCGGCCGCCGCGGCGACGGGCGCGTGGTCGCCGTGGGCGGAGACGCCGGACGCCTCGATCACCTATTCGCTGCCCAGCGGTGTCCAATGCGAGGAGCGCATGGGAGACGTTCAAGGGACCGATCCGGCGGCCGTCGCCGTAGTCGAGAACTTCTACCAGACGACCGACATCGACGCTCTCCTCAGCGACGGTGCGCTCGAGGAGACCATCGCGCAACTGCGCACCGAGGACCAATCCTTCATCAACGCTGACGGATCCCGCACGTCGGCCGGCTACGGCACCGAGTTCTACAACGCCGACCGGGAGTACTCGACCGCGGTTGGACGCATCATCAGCAACGCCCGCGACGCCGAACTCACTGCGCAGAACGTCGACGTCGACGCCGCGAACATCAGCATCGCCGGCGAAGCCCACTGCCCCGGAGCGACCTGGTGACCCGCAGGAAGATCGATGAGGCGGAGCAACTCACCGAGGCCCTGCGCGTCGCCTCGCCCGACCTGCTCAAGTACCTACAACGCCGCCTCCCTCTCGAGGACGCCGCCGACGCGCTCGCGGACGTCATGCTCACCGCATGGCGCCGTGTCAGCGCCCTCCCCCGCACCGCGGAGGAGTCGAGGATGTGGCTGTTCGGCATCGCCCGGAACGTCCTCTCGAACAGCACTCGCACCGAGAGCAGACGAGCTGACCTCTCCGGCCGGCTCCGCGGCGTCCTCGCGACCGCTCCCACGGAGGGACGCCCAGCCGACGAAGGAGTCGACGTGCGCGACGCGATCGACAGGCTCGCGCCAGAACAGGCCGAACTCGTCCACCTCATCCACTGGGACGGCTTCTCCATCACCGAAGCAGGACACCTCCTCGGCGTCCCCGCGTCCACCGCACGTACCCGCTACCAACGAGCACGAGAAGACCTGCGGTCGACCCTGGCGACATCACCAGCACGCGATGACGACGCCAAGCCCCTCCGAGCGGTCCGCTGAAAGCGTCCCGCAGATCGATCCCTCATCGGGACGTCTCCGCGGGCGGCCTGTTCGCCTGCAAGGATCGCGCCGTGACACTTTCGGACGTTCTGGCGATCATCGGCCTTGTCGGCGGCGTGGTGGGGTTCCTTTTCGCTCTTAGCGCCCGCAAGACGGCGGACAAGTCGGAGCGCGTTGCCAACGACGCTCGCGCAGACGCCGCAGCGGCTCAGAGGCGGAGCGCAGATTCGAATGATCGGATCGCGGCGGCAGTCGAACAGATGGCGGCGCGCTCCTCCGAGCCCGATGTCGACTTCGTGCGTGTGTTCGAGGACGCCTTGAACGCGAGGGTGGAGTGGGCGATCGAAGAGCGGGCCGAGCCGCACTCGTATCGGCTGCGAAACACCGGGAACGTCGGCGCCGAGGACGTGCAGATCAGGGCCATTCCTGCGGAGCACGCGGCCCTCCTCGATGGAGGCGACCTTGGCAACATCGACGCGGGACAGGTCGGCCTCTTTAAGACCTCACCGCGCCTGTCGCTGTCACCGCATCGCGTAGCGGTGAGCTGGATTGAAGGGGACACCCGGCAGCCGATGAGGGCTGAGCTCAACCTCCCCTAGGCCCGTCCCGCAGGCCTACAGGTTCGAGCGGGAGACTCCATCCCTCGGGCTTGTCGATGACCTGGCCGTTACGTCATCCCCATCGACGGCTCCGCTCGTAGAACGGGTTTCTGATCTTCGGACCATGACGCGGGAGTCAACGCGGGTCGACTACTTTCCCTTGGGGTGAGCCAGACTGGCACGGGGGCGTTGCGGTCGCCTCCGTGATCTATCGAGGAGGCAACGTGGCTTTTGTGCGGACAGCAGCCGGCGCAACGAATTACGCCACGCCCGGGGAGCTGTATCGGAACCTTCCCCGCCGTCCCGGCGCCGTGCCAGGGCTCTGGGCGCATCAGGCCGAGATGCTGAGGACCTTTACCTCGAAGGCGAACGCTCCGGACGTTGCTCTGGAACTGCCCACCGGCACCGGCAAGACGTTGACTGGTCTCTTGATCGCGGAGTGGACTCGCCGGAGCCGACGAGCGCGAGTTGTATATGCCTGCCCGACCCAGCAGCTCGCCCGGCAGGTGGCGTCGTCGGCGTACCGCGAAGGTATCGACGCCGCCGTGCTCGTCGGGCGCCACACGGATTGGCCAGTCGCGGGCCACGCGGCTTACGAGGCTGCCGAAGCGATCGCTATCACGACCTACAGCAGCGTCTTCAACAGCAATCCTCACCTGGCCGACGCCGACCTCATCCTGTTCGACGACGCGCATGCCGGGGAGCAGTACGTCGGTGAGGCTTACGGCGTGGAACTCACTCGTTGGAAGGACCCCGGGGAATACGGGGCCGTGCTGACAGCGATCGCGCCCGCACTCGATGGCGTCTTCCTGGAGCGGCTGCGCAGCGCTCAGCCCGACCCCAGCATCAACGGCGACGTCCGCCTCGTCGTCCCGCTGCGCCAGCCCGGGATGGTCCCCGCGCTCGACGCCGTGCTGAGCAAATTCGGCTCCCCGCACAGCTACCGCTACTCGATGATCCGGGGAGGCCTTGCATCGTGCCTGGTCTACGTGGCCTACTCCGGGATCCTGATCCGCCCGTACCTCCCGCCGACCTACCAGAATCACCTATTTTCCGGTGCCCGCCAGCGGGTCTACCTCTCCGCCACCCTCGGAGAAGGCGGGGAGCTCGAGCGGGCGTTCGGTCGACCCGGAATCGTCCGGCTTGAACAGCCAGACGAAAGCACGGCCCCACGGTACGGCCGGCGCTTTTTCGTCTTTCCCGAGTTCGTCGAGGACGCAGACCCGTTAGACCTGAGCAAGCGGATCGTCGCCAAGGCAGGCAAAGCGCTTGTCCTCGCGCCACAGACGGAGACCGCCGTCACCGACTCCAATGCGCTCGCCCAGCCGGGATGGCCGGTCTGGGGAGTCGATCGGGTCAGCGACAGCATGGCCCCCTTCGCCGCGCTCGAACACGGCGTCTGCGGGCTCGCCGCACGATACGACGGTCTTGACCTCCCGGGAGATGCCTGCCGACTCGTCGCGCTCGATGGAGTTCCCGACCAGGACAGCCTCCAGGAACGTTTCCTCCAATCCCGTGCCCGCGCAGGAGCAGCGCTGGCGGCCCGTGTCCGCACCCGCGTCGTACAGGGCGCCGGGCGATGCACTCGAGGCCCCGGCGACACCGCGATCGTGCTCGTGCTCGGCTCCGCGTTATCCCGCTACTTGACCCGTCCCGAAGTGATCGCAGCCCTCGACTCGGAACTGCAGGCCGAGATCCGCTTCGGACGCGAGAACTCGCAGGCAGCCGAGACGGCGGATGTGATCGCCAACGTCGAAGCGTGCCTTCATCAGGACACCGACGAAAGCTGGCGGACTCAGGCGGAACCGGCCCTGACCGACTACCGGCGGGAGATGATGCAACAGATGCCTCCCGGCACGTCCGCGCTTGCGTCATGCGCCGAGCACGAGATCCAAGCATGGGCAGCCGCGACGACCGGAGCCTGGGCCGATGCTGCCCAGCACGCTCACGAGGTCGCCCGACTCGTCGGAGCCGGCGGCGCCAGCACATCCGGCTACCGTGCCTTCTGGATCTACCTCGAGGCAGCATGGGCTGATCAAGCTGCCGACGATGCGGGCGACGCCGCGAGCCGGTCTGCCGCCGGCAGCCTCGTGCGCCAGGCCGAGCAGGTGATGGGCCTGGGCTCATGGGTTCGGCAGATGGCGCCCTTCCCCGCCATGCAGCGCTCGGCGTTGAACTCCGTTGACGCGCTTGCCGTGAATGCGGTCGTCGCGGAGCTCGAAACCGGCGTAAACCAGGGAAAGCTCCACCGCCGGCTCGGCGAAGTGCAGGCTGGCCTGCAGGAGCGCAGCCCCGGTCTTTATGAGCCCGCGTTGACTAAGCTCGGCGCCCTCGTCGGCGCGACGGCCGAGAAGCCTGCCGGCCCAGGAAGGTGCGACTCGACCTGGTGCTGGGACAACGAGCTCTGGCTCGCGCTGGAGGCGAAGAGTGACCACGAGCCGACCGGGGTTGTACCTCATAAGGACGTCCGGCAGGCCAACGACCAACTCAGGCTGCTAGCAGCCGAGAGAGGTGTGGAGATTGCGCCGGTCGGAAGCGCGACCATCATCATCTCGCCCAAGCCGGGCGTACACGATAACGGCATCAAGGGAGCGGAGCCGCACGTACATCTCGCCCAACCGCCCACGGTCTCGGAACTGGCTCATGACGTCGAATCGGCGTGGAACGACCTCCTCGCGAAAAGCAGCGGACGATCGACCGCGCAGGTTCGGCAAATGGTCGCGGACACGTGCAACTGTGGGCGGGTGCGACCGTCGCAGATCCACGAGCGGCTAACCATCGAGCGGGTTGGCGAGAACCTCGAGCCGCCGGCGTGACGACGACGGGGCAGAAGACAGACGATTGGGGAAGCAGCCGTACTTCACCTACGAGCTCGACGCGGCACTCGCTATGGCGCGCATCGTCTCGGCGTGCTCACAGCACGGCCTAGAGCACCACCGGACGCCTCAGCGACCCAGAGGACGATCCCCATACGGGACCAGGCGGTCTCGGGGTGGAAGACTCTGCGGTAGCTTCACGAGCGGGGGTAGTCATGGTGGAAGTACTCAAGGGTTTGAGCCTGCTCGCTTCGGGTGTCGTGATCGCCTTGATCTGCTCGGTGTTGGAGTTTCAGAACGGCGTTCGTGCGGACCTGGATCAGACCGGGGGCCAGCTCAGCCCGGTCCTGGTCGTGGGTTTTCTGATCGGACTCGTCGTGTCAGCCGTCGGCGCGATCGTGCTCTACCGGTGCTACGAACGTGCCCGCGGCGTTCGCTAGCTGCTAGCCGGAACCTGCAGCCGGAGCGTCAAGCGCTGTGGACATGCGGCCTGTGGCGGTGAGGTCGAGAAATGGGGACTTCGCTAACGCCGCACGCGACGGACCAGCGGAGGCCGCCGGTGTCGCCCTGCTCTCGGCCGCGACGCACAGCCCGGCCGAGAGCAGCACCGCCGGCCCAGCGGCCCAGCGAACGATCCCCTTCGGGACGGTCCGCCGGCGGTCCGTGCAGCACGGCACCGACTCCCGGACTCGGTTCGGCCTAGTGTCGGGAGCGCGAGCCGATGACTGGCCACCTGGACAGACGACGCGCTCGTAGCCTCGTGCGTGTCGGTCTCGCGAGCTTCAGACGAGAGGTGGTCGGAACGCATGACGTCGCTGAGCAATGCGGTCGGAAGCGGTCGCCCGAAAGCAGGTACACGGATCGAAACAGTCCGCGTCAGGTGGTATCTGCGCTCGACGTCGGATCCTGTTCCGCCCTCGGTCTGGACGCAGCTCTGCGCACGCCACTTCCGCGAAGGCACGCCAGTCCGCTTCGGGCAAACGGAGCCGTTGCGACAGAAGTTCGAGGACGACGTCTTCCACGCGGTGTGGCAAGCGGCCCGCCTGGATGTGCAGTTCACGGGAGCTAACACGCTCACCTACGGGTCGCTTCCTTCGGCGAAGGACCAGGAGAGGCACCTCTCCTCTATCACGCTGAGCCTCGCACCCCAGGCGATCAACGATGCATTCACCGCGCGACTGCTCGACTTTTTCGTCGCAGTCGCGGACGCTTATTCGGCCTTCTACGCTTCCGCGGAGGTCATCCGTGGCTCGATCGCCGGCAGGCGCGGAGTGCTCAGCGACTCCGAGACAGAGACGGTGGTCGTACCCCTCCGCCGCTCAAACTGGTTCGGTCTACCCCCGTATCCCGTCACGCTCGCCTGGTACGGAGCGCCATACCTGCCACTCATCAGAGAGAACCTCTCAGGGGGGATGGTTCACGTGCATCGAGACGGGCTCGTCCATCAGCTGTCGAACTCACTCGACACCCGGGAGCGCCTCGGGGGCGATGGTGAGTGGGTCGACCCCCACCTGCGGTGCGTCGTGCAGCCTAACGACGGACGGACACAGCCGCTGCCGATCACTCCGGCGCGCGAACGGCCCGACCTCGCTCCGCTGAGGTAGACCACTCGTCGAAACGGACCGGATGACGATCCCCATATGGGACGGAGCTGAGCGGGTAGCGTCACCGGCATGACCTCGGGTTCGCGTCACCGCATTCGAGTTGCTGCCGCGCTCACAACCGGAGCGGCGCTGCTCACCGCCGCCGGCTGCGCGCCGGCGGTGCAGACGTCGGGATGCCCGGGCTGGACGTATTTTGGATCCGCGGAAGCCCGCTACGAGGTCGCCGAAGCGGTCATCACGACCGCCTCCCCTCGTGCCTCGGGAACTCAGAGCGTCTTCAGCGTCGCAGCATCCGCATACATGGTCACCGTGGATGAGACAGAGAAGGGACCGTTCATTGCAGGAGAGACAATCCGCGTCGTGTCGATGCCTGATGCGTGCAGCGGCACCGACCTCTACCCGGACGGAGACCCGATGGACACCGACCAGCCCCTCCGCCTGTACCTCAGTTCCGGGAACGGATTCTGGGCGACACTGACTCCGCTCGAGGGCGCTGAACCGATCGAGGAATAGCCCGCCAGTCGATCCTCTTACGGAACACGACCGCGCTCTATTTCCGAGGCTCGGCTACCGACGTCGAAACGCTGCATACAGCGCGCCGGTGATGATCAGAACACCGATTCCAACGAGGACCCAGGTACGAGGATCCTCATGGACGCTGGTGCAGACGCCCGGCGAGTTCACGTACTCCGCGCAGCTCCCCGACCGGTCACCGGCAAGAAGGACCACCGCGATTAGAGCGACGAACGCAACCGCGAGCCACCACCACCGCACGCGCCGCCGAACCAGTGCACCCATGACGAGACTGTACGACGGCAGCGCTTCGTCGCGGGGGCTGCCAGGTCTCGATCGTCGATCGATGTGATTGCCCGCCGCTCCCCCTCTCATCGGGGCCGACCGCCCCGATGCCAGCAGGCCAGAGGAGCGTCCGAGTGCCCCGGAGCGAGAGCGACCCGCTCAACCATCCCCTACCGGACACCACATCCTCTCAGGCCGCTGTTCTGGGAGAGTGGACTGAATCGTGAGGGGCACCAATGATTGATGCGCGGCGGACCGTAGATATGGATCGGCTGCCCGGAGGGTTCCGATGAACGGTCCGCGCGAAGTGCTCGGCCTTCCGCCCTTCGCGCTGTTCTGGAGCGCAACGACCATCCGCTCTTTCGGCAGTGCGATCGCGGGTGTCGCGTTCCAGGTGCTGATCGTCTCGGTACTGAACGCAACGCCTGCGGAGATCAGCATTCTCGCGGCGCTCGGCGTAGTGCCGTACCTGCTGTTCGGTCTGATCGTGGGCGCGCTCATGGATCGGTGGCGGCGCCAGCGGACGTTGGTCGTCACCAGCATCGGGCGTGCGCTGATTCTGGGAATGATCCCCGTCCTTCTCCTTCTCGATGCGCTCACCTTCTGGTCACTCGCCGCGGCAGTCCTGCTGCTCGGTGTCCTGACCTTGTTCGCGGACTCCGCCGCGCAGCCGTTCCTCCCGCAGATCGTTCCCCGGTCGTCCTTGGTGATGGCCAACGCGCGACTGGGCCAGAGCGAGACCCTGGCGGGAACGGCAGGACCCGCGCTCGGCGGAGCACTGCTCAACCTGATCGGCTCACCACTCCTGCTCGCCTTCGACGCTGCCATCAACGCGGTGTCGGCGGTGCTGCAATCACGCATCAAGGTGGAGGAGCGCCGGCCCGATCGCCGCGCACCAGGCCGTCACATCGGTCACGACATCCTCGAGGGAATGCGATTCACCTACCGGCAGCGCACCCTCCGGCCGCTCGCGCTCTCCGTCCACGCCTGGTTCCTCGGCAACAGCATCGTGACGACGGTGTTCGCGGTGTTCGTTCTCCGAGAGCTGTCCCTGCCCGCTTGGGCGTTCGGCGTCTCGCTCGCGTTCGGCGGCGTCGGTGGCCTCCTCGGAGCTCTCGTCGCACCTGCTGTCGGGGCGCGGGTCGGAGCGGGTCGTGCGATCCTGCTGGGCCGTGCGCTCGTCATCCTGCCCTGGCTGGCACTCGCCGTTCTTCCCCTCGACGTGGACAGCGGCCTCGGTCTCCTGCTTCCCGTCGTCTGCGCCGTGCAGTTCGTCTACGGGCTGTCGATGGGTATTGAGGATGCCAACGACACGGGATACCGGCAAGCGATCGCGCCCGACGAGATCCAGGGCCGCATGAACTCCACCATCCGCACAGCGAATCGCGTCGTGTTTCTCTTCGGTGCGCTGTTGACCGGCGTCCTCGTAACGGCTTGGGGCTACAACCTGACGATCGGAGCGGCGGCGATCGCCTTCACCGCAGCCGCGCTCATCGTCGCACTCTCCCCCCTGCGCAATGCCCGCCACGAAGACGCAGAGATCTCTCCCGAGCAGGCTCCCGACTCGATGGACGAGACAACTCGCTAAGCGAGCCCGCCTGACGCCAAGTTGAGGTGTGCTCCAAACGAGCGCTCTCTGCCGCCATAATGCGATCGCAGAACACCGCCACAGAGCGATCATCTCTACACAGTGTCCCGACAACCCCGTCCGATGAAGAGTCCCGCTGAGGCACCCCACTCGGGACGGTACTCGTGGCGACCCGACGAAGGCGAGCTGCTCAGAGGCGCCGCTGCCTGTGTGCTCCGTCCGTCCGTGACGGCGACGTGTTCCGGCGGAACGACGCCCTCGGCGACCTGCGGAAAGACGCCCTCGGCGACCTCCGGGTCGGGCCGCGGCCGTCGCTCGCCGAGACCGAGACGGCGCTCGGCATCGAAAGCGATCCCGGCGACCCTCCCTCCGCCCGGCCGCCCGGCCGCTCGAGCAGCGGGGGAGCGCCCCCGGTCTCGTGGTGAACGTTCACGTGCAGGATCCGCGACGCACTTGTCCCGTCCCCTCCCGCCCGCCTACCGTGGTGCGTGAACGTTCACGCCGACGACGCCGCGCAAGGGTCACCCATGACCGACTCCACCCCGACCACTCCCGCACCCGGCTGGGCGGTGCTCGGCCCCGGCAGCATCGCGCGCCGGTTCCTCTCCCAGCTCCCGGCGAGCGACCGCGGCGCCCGGCTCGTCGCGCCCGACAGCTCCGACGCCGGGCGCGCCGCGGCCTTCGCCGCCGAGGCAGTCGAGCACGGCTTCGCGGACGCGACCGCCGGCGACTACGCCGCGGTCCTCGCCGATCCGCGGGTCACCGCGGTCTACATCTCCACCGTGCACACGGGTCACGCCGCGCTCGTGCTGCAGGCGCTCGAGGCCGGCAAGGCCGTGCTCTGCGAGAAGCCGCTCGCCGTCAATCACGGCACGGCGATGGCCCTGGTCGACGCCGCCCGCAGCGCCGGTCTGCCGCTGGTCGAGGCGTACATGTACCGCTTCCACCCGCAGACCGCCGCGCTGCTCGAGCTCGTCCGCGACGGCGGCACCGGTCGCGGCCTGCACCACGGCCGCCGCGGCGGTGACGGTGTACCCGCCGACGTCGAGGACGCCTCCTCCGGCCGTCGCGACGTCGTACAGGCGGCCCTCGCGGGACGGGGTGCGGAAGGAGAAGGAGGCGTCGATGTGCACGACGTCGCCGATCGCGCCGTCGCGGACGAGCTCGAGCAGCGCGGCGGTCTGCGGGTGGAAGCGGTACATGTACGCCTCGACCAGCGGCAGACCGGCGCTGCGGGCGGCGTCGACCAGGGCCATCGCCGTGCCGTGATTGACGGCGAGCGGCTTCTCGCAGAGCACGGCCTTGCCGGCCTCGAGCGCCTGCAGCACGAGCGCGGCGTGACCCGTGTGCACGGTGGAGATGTAGACCGCGGTGACCCGCGGATCGGCGAGGACCGCGGCGTAGTCGCCGGCGGTCGCGTCCGCGAAGCCGTGCTCGACTGCCTCGGCGGCGAAGGCCGCGGCGCGCCCCGGGTCGGAGCTGCCCGCCGCGACGAGCCGGGCGCCGCGGTCGCTCGCCGGGAGCTGGGAGAGGAACCGGCGCGCGATGCTGCCGGGGCCGAGCACCGCCCAGCCGGGTGCGGGAGTGGTCGGGGTGGAGTCGGTCATGGGTGACCCTTTCGCGGCGTCGTCGGCGTGAACGTTCACGCACCACGGTAGGCGGGCGGGAGGGGACGGGACAAGTGCGTCGCGGATCCTGCACGTGAACGTTCACCACGAGACCGGGCGCGCTGGCCCGCTGCTCGAACGGCCGGACGGCCGGGCGGAGGGAGGGTCGCCGGGATCGCTTTCGATGCCGAGCGCCGTCTCGGTCTCGGCGAGCGACGGCCGCGGCCCGACCCGGAGGTCGCCGAGGGCGTCTTTCCGCAGGTCGCCGAGGGCGTCGTTCCGCCGGAACACGTCGCCGTCACGGACGGACGGAGCACACAGGCAGCGGCGCCTCTGAGCAGCTCGCCTTCGTCGGGTCGCCACGAGTACCGTCCCGAGTGGGGTGCCTCAGCGGGACTCTTCATCGGACGGGGTTGTCGGGACACTGTGTAGAGATGATCGCTCTGTGGCGGTGTTCTGCGATCGCATTATGGCGGCAGAGAGCGCTCGTTTGGAGCACACCTCAACTTGGCGTCAGGCGGGCTCGCTTAGCGAGTTGTCTCGTCCATCGAGTCGGGAGCCTGCTCGGGAGAGATCTCTGCGTCTTCGTGGCGGGCATTGCGCAGGGGGGAGAGTGCGACGATGAGCGCGGCTGCGGTGAAGGCGATCGCCGCCGCTCCGATCGTCAGGTTGTAGCCCCAAGCCGTTACGAGGACGCCGGTCAACAGCGCACCGAAGAGAAACACGACGCGATTCGCTGTGCGGATGGTGGAGTTCATGCGGCCCTGGATCTCGTCGGGCGCGATCGCTTGCCGGTATCCCGTGTCGTTGGCATCCTCAATACCCATCGACAGCCCGTAGACGAACTGCACGGCGCAGACGACGGGAAGCAGGAGACCGAGGCCGCTGTCCACGTCGAGGGGAAGAACGGCGAGTGCCAGCCAGGGCAGGATGACGAGCGCACGGCCCAGCAGGATCGCACGACCCGCTCCGACCCGCGCCCCGACAGCAGGTGCGACGAGAGCTCCGAGGAGGCCACCGACGCCGCCGAACGCGAGCGAGACGCCGAACGCCCAAGCGGGCAGGGACAGCTCTCGGAGAACGAACACCGCGAACACCGTCGTCACGATGCTGTTGCCGAGGAACCAGGCGTGGACGGAGAGCGCGAGCGGCCGGAGGGTGCGCTGCCGGTAGGTGAATCGCATTCCCTCGAGGATGTCGTGACCGATGTGACGGCCTGGTGCGCGGCGATCGGGCCGGCGCTCCTCCACCTTGATGCGTGATTGCAGCACCGCCGACACCGCGTTGATGGCAGCGTCGAAGGCGAGCAGGAGTGGTGAGCCGATCAGGTTGAGCAGTGCTCCGCCGAGCGCGGGTCCTGCCGTTCCCGCCAGGGTCTCGCTCTGGCCCAGTCGCGCGTTGGCCATCACCAAGGACGACCGGGGAACGATCTGCGGGAGGAACGGCTGCGCGGCGGAGTCCGCGAACAAGGTCAGGACACCGAGCAGCAGGACTGCCGCGGCGAGTGACCAGAAGGTGAGCGCATCGAGAAGGAGAAGGACGGGGATCATTCCCAGAATCAGCGCACGCCCGATGCTGGTGACGACCAACGTCCGCTGGCGCCGCCACCGATCCATGAGCGCGCCCACGATCAGACCGAACAGCAGGTACGGCACTACGCCGAGCGCCGCGAGAATGCTGATCTCCGCAGGCGTTGCGTTCAGTACCGAGACGATCAGCACCTGGAACGCGACACCCGCGATCGCACTGCCGAAAGAGCGGATGGTCGTTGCGCTCCAGAACAGCGCGAAGGGCGGAAGGCCGAGCACTTCGCGCGGACCGTTCATCGGAACCCTCCGGGCAGCCGATCCATATCTACGGTCCGCCGCGCATCAATCATTGGTGCCCCTCACGATTCAGTCCACTCTCCCAGAACAGCGGCCTGAGAGGATGTGGTGTCCGGTAGGGGATGGTTGAGCGGGTCGCTCTCGCTCCGGGGCACTCGGACGCTCCTCTGGCCTGCTGGCATCGGGGCGGTCGGCCCCGATGAGAGGGGGAGCGGCGGGCAATCACATCGATCGACGATCGAGACCTGGCAGCCCCCGCGACGAAGCGCTGCCGTCGTACAGTCTCGTCATGGGTGCACTGGTTCGGCGGCGCGTGCGGTGGTGGTGGCTCGCGGTTGCGTTCGTCGCTCTAATCGCGGTGGTCCTTCTTGCCGGTGACCGGTCGGGGAGCTGCGCGGAGTACGTGAACTCGCCGGGCGTCTGCACCAGCGTCCATGAGGATCCTCGTACCTGGGTCCTCGTTGGAATCGGTGTTCTGATCATCACCGGCGCGCTGTATGCAGCGTTTCGACGTCGGTAGCCGAGCCTCGGAAATAGAGCGCGGTCGTGTTCCGTAAGAGGATCGACTGGCGGGCTATTCCTCGATCGGTTCAGCGCCCTCGAGCGGAGTCAGTGTCGCCCAGAATCCGTTCCCGGAACTGAGGTACAGGCGGAGGGGCTGGTCGGTGTCCATCGGGTCTCCGTCCGGGTAGAGGTCGGTGCCGCTGCACGCATCAGGCATCGACACGACGCGGATTGTCTCTCCTGCAATGAACGGTCCCTTCTCTGTCTCATCCACGGTGACCATGTATGCGGATGCTGCGACGCTGAAGACGCTCTGAGTTCCCGAGGCACGAGGGGAGGCGGTCGTGATGACCGCTTCGGCGACCTCGTAGCGGGCTTCCGCGGATCCAAAATACGTCCAGCCCGGGCATCCCGACGTCTGCACCGCCGGCGCGCAGCCGGCGGCGGTGAGCAGCGCCGCTCCGGTTGTGAGCGCGGCAGCAACTCGAATGCGGTGACGCGAACCCGAGGTCATGCCGGTGACGCTACCCGCTCAGCTCCGTCCCATATGGGGATCGTCATCCGGTCCGTTTCGACGAGTGGTCTACCTCAGCGGAGCGAGGTCGGGCCGTTCGCGCGCCGGAGTGATCGGCAGCGGCTGTGTCCGTCCGTCGTTAGGCTGCACGACGCACCGCAGGTGGGGGTCGACCCACTCACCATCGCCCCCGAGGCGCTCCCGGGTGTCGAGTGAGTTCGACAGCTGATGGACGAGCCCGTCTCGATGCACGTGAACCATCCACCATGATAGGGTCTCTCTGATGCGTGGCAGGTATGGCGCTCCGTACCAGGCGAGCGTGACGGGTTACGGGGGTAGAGCGAACTAGTTTGAGCTGCGGAGGAGTACGACCACCGTCTCTGTCTCGGAGTCGCTGAGCACTCCGCGCCTGCCGGCGATCGAGCCACGGATGACCTCCGCGGAAGCGTAGAAGGCCGAATAAGCGTCCGCGACTGCGACGAAAAAGTCGAGCAGTCGCGCGGTGAATGCATCGTTGATCGCCTGGGGTGCGAGGCTCAGCGTGATAGAGGAGAGGTGCCTCTCCTGGTCCTTCGCCGAAGGAAGCGACCCGTAGGTGAGCGTGTTAGCTCCCGTGAACTGCACATCCAGGCGGGCCGCTTGCCACACCGCGTGGAAGACGTCGTCCTCGAACTTCTGTCGCAACGGCTCCGTTTGCCCGAAGCGGACTGGCGTGCCTTCGCGGAAGTGGCGTGCGCAGAGCTGCGTCCAGACCGAGGGCGGAACAGGATCCGACGTCGAGCGCAGATACCACCTGACGCGGACTGTTTCGATCCGTGTACCTGCTTTCGGGCGACCGCTTCCGACCGCATTGCTCAGCGACGTCATGCGTTCCGACCACCTCTCGTCTGAAGCTCGCGAGACCGACACGCACGAGGCTACGAGCGCGTCGTCTGTCCAGGTGGCCAGTCATCGGCTCGCGCTCCCGACACTAGGCCGAACCGAGTCCGGGAGTCGGTGCCGTGCTGCACGGACCGCCGGCGGACCGTCCCGAAGGGGATCGTTCGCTGGGCCGCTGGGCCGGCGGTGCTGCTCTCGGCCGGGCTGTGCGTCGCGGCCGAGAGCAGGGCGACACCGGCGGCCTCCGCTGGTCCGTCGCGTGCGGCGTTAGCGAAGTCCCCATTTCTCGACCTCACCGCCACAGGCCGCATGTCCACAGCGCTTGACGCTCCGGCTGCAGGTTCCGGCTAGCAGCTAGCGAACGCCGCGGGCACGTTCGTAGCACCGGTAGAGCACGATCGCGCCGACGGCTGACACGACGAGTCCGATCAGAAAACCCACGACCAGGACCGGGCTGAGCTGGCCCCCGGTCTGATCCAGGTCCGCACGAACGCCGTTCTGAAACTCCAACACCGAGCAGATCAAGGCGATCACGACACCCGAAGCGAGCAGGCTCAAACCCTTGAGTACTTCCACCATGACTACCCCCGCTCGTGAAGCTACCGCAGAGTCTTCCACCCCGAGACCGCCTGGTCCCGTATGGGGATCGTCCTCTGGGTCGCTGAGGCGTCCGGTGGTGCTCTAGGCCGTGCTGTGAGCACGCCGAGACGATGCGCGCCATAGCGAGTGCCGCGTCGAGCTCGTAGGTGAAGTACGGCTGCTTCCCCAATCGTCTGTCTTCTGCCCCGTCGTCGTCACGCCGGCGGCTCGAGTTTCTCGCCAACCGGATCGATGGTGAGCCGCTCGTGGATCTGCGACGGCAGCACCCCCCGACTGTTGAACGTGTCCGCGACGAGTTGCCGAAGCTGCGCGGTCGATCGTCCGCTGCTTTTCGCGAGGAGGTCGTTCCACGCCGATTCGACGTCATGAGCCAGTTCCGAGACCGTGGGCGGTTGGGCGAGATGTACGTGCGGCTCCGCTCCCTTGATGCCGTTATCGTGTACGCCCGGCTTGGGCGAGATGATGATGGTCGCGCTTCCGACCGGCGCAATCTCCACACCTCTCTCGGCTGCTAGCAGCCTGAGTTGGTCGTTGGCCTGCCGGACGTCCTTATGAGGTACAACCCCGGTCGGCTCGTGGTCACTCTTCGCCTCCAGCGCGAGCCAGAGCTCGTTGTCCCAGCACCAGGTCGAGTCGCACCTTCCTGGGCCGGCAGGCTTCTCGGCCGTCGCGCCGACGAGGGCGCCGAGCTTAGTCAACGCGGGCTCATAAAGACCGGGGCTGCGCTCCTGCAGGCCAGCCTGCACTTCGCCGAGCCGGCGGTGGAGCTTTCCCTGGTTTACGCCGGTTTCGAGCTCCGCGACGACCGCATTCACGGCAAGCGCGTCAACGGAGTTCAACGCCGAGCGCTGCATGGCGGGGAAGGGCGCCATCTGCCGAACCCATGAGCCCAGGCCCATCACCTGCTCGGCCTGGCGCACGAGGCTGCCGGCGGCAGACCGGCTCGCGGCGTCGCCCGCATCGTCGGCAGCTTGATCAGCCCATGCTGCCTCGAGGTAGATCCAGAAGGCACGGTAGCCGGATGTGCTGGCGCCGCCGGCTCCGACGAGTCGGGCGACCTCGTGAGCGTGCTGGGCAGCATCGGCCCAGGCTCCGGTCGTCGCGGCTGCCCATGCTTGGATCTCGTGCTCGGCGCATGACGCAAGCGCGGACGTGCCGGGAGGCATCTGTTGCATCATCTCCCGCCGGTAGTCGGTCAGGGCCGGTTCCGCCTGAGTCCGCCAGCTTTCGTCGGTGTCCTGATGAAGGAACGCTTCGACGTTGGCGATCACATCCGCCGTCTCGGCTGCCTGCGAGTTCTCGCGTCCGAAGCGGATCTCGGCCTGCAGTTCCGAGTCGAGGGCTGCGATCACTTCGGGACGGGTCAAGTAGCGGGATAACGCGGAGCCGAGCACGAGCACGATCGCGGTGTCGCCGGGGCCTCGAGTGCATCGCCCGGCGCCCTGTACGACGCGGGTGCGGACACGGGCCGCCAGCGCTGCTCCTGCGCGGGCACGGGATTGGAGGAAACGTTCCTGGAGGCTGTCCTGGTCGGGAACTCCATCGAGCGCGACGAGTCGGCAGGCATCTCCCGGGAGGTCAAGACCGTCGTATCGTGCGGCGAGCCCGCAGACGCCGTGTTCGAGCGCGGCGAAGGGGGCCATGCTGTCGCTGACCCGATCGACTCCCCAGACCGGCCATCCCGGCTGGGCGAGCGCATTGGAGTCGGTGACGGCGGTCTCCGTCTGTGGCGCGAGGACAAGCGCTTTGCCTGCCTTGGCGACGATCCGCTTGCTCAGGTCTAACGGGTCTGCGTCCTCGACGAACTCGGGAAAGACGAAAAAGCGCCGGCCGTACCGTGGGGCCGTGCTTTCGTCTGGCTGTTCAAGCCGGACGATTCCGGGTCGACCGAACGCCCGCTCGAGCTCCCCGCCTTCTCCGAGGGTGGCGGAGAGGTAGACCCGCTGGCGGGCACCGGAAAATAGGTGATTCTGGTAGGTCGGCGGGAGGTACGGGCGGATCAGGATCCCGGAGTAGGCCACGTAGACCAGGCACGATGCAAGGCCTCCCCGGATCATCGAGTAGCGGTAGCTGTGCGGGGAGCCGAATTTGCTCAGCACGGCGTCGAGCGCGGGGACCATCCCGGGCTGGCGCAGCGGGACGACGAGGCGGACGTCGCCGTTGATGCTGGGGTCGGGCTGAGCGCTGCGCAGCCGCTCCAGGAAGACGCCATCGAGTGCGGGCGCGATCGCTGTCAGCACGGCCCCGTATTCCCCGGGGTCCTTCCAACGAGTGAGTTCCACGCCGTAAGCCTCACCGACGTACTGCTCCCCGGCATGCGCGTCGTCGAACAGGATGAGGTCGGCGTCGGCCAGGTGAGGATTGCTGTTGAAGACGCTGCTGTAGGTCGTGATAGCGATCGCTTCGGCAGCCTCGTAAGCCGCGTGGCCCGCGACTGGCCAATCCGTGTGGCGCCCGACGAGCACGGCGGCGTCGATACCTTCGCGGTACGCCGACGACGCCACCTGCCGGGCGAGCTGCTGGGTCGGGCAGGCATATACAACTCGCGCTCGTCGGCTCCGGCGAGTCCACTCCGCGATCAAGAGACCAGTCAACGTCTTGCCGGTGCCGGTGGGCAGTTCCAGAGCAACGTCCGGAGCGTTCGCCTTCGAGGTAAAGGTCCTCAGCATCTCGGCCTGATGCGCCCAGAGCCCTGGCACGGCGCCGGGACGGCGGGGAAGGTTCCGATACAGCTCCCCGGGCGTGGCGTAATTCGTTGCGCCGGCTGCTGTCCGCACAAAAGCCACGTTGCCTCCTCGATAGATCACGGAGGCGACCGCAACGCCCCCGTGCCAGTCTGGCTCACCCCAAGGGAAAGTAGTCGACCCGCGTTGACTCCCGCGTCATGGTCCGAAGATCAGAAACCCGTTCTACGAGCGGAGCCGTCGATGGGGATGACGTAACGGCCAGGTCATCGACAAGCCCGAGGGATGGAGTCTCCCGCTCTAACCTGTAGGCCTGCGGGACGGGCCTAGGGGAGGTTGAGCTCAGCCCTCATCGGCTGCCGGGTGTCCCCTTCAATCCAGCTCACCGCTACGCGATGCGGTGACAGCGACAGGCGCGGTGAGGTCTTAAAGAGGCCGACCTGTCCCGCGTCGATGTTGCCAAGGTCGCCTCCATCGAGGAGGGCCGCGTGCTCCGCAGGAATGGCCCTGATCTGCACGTCCTCGGCGCCGACGTTCCCGGTGTTTCGCAGCCGATACGAGTGCGGCTCGGCCCGCTCTTCGATCGCCCACTCCACCCTCGCGTTCAAGGCGTCCTCGAACACACGCACGAAGTCGACATCGGGCTCGGAGGAGCGCGCCGCCATCTGTTCGACTGCCGCCGCGATCCGATCATTCGAATCTGCGCTCCGCCTCTGAGCCGCTGCGGCGTCTGCGCGAGCGTCGTTGGCAACGCGCTCCGACTTGTCCGCCGTCTTGCGGGCGCTAAGAGCGAAAAGGAACCCCACCACGCCGCCGACAAGGCCGATGATCGCCAGAACGTCCGAAAGTGTCACGGCGCGATCCTTGCAGGCGAACAGGCCGCCCGCGGAGACGTCCCGATGAGGGATCGATCTGCGGGACGCTTTCAGCGGACCGCTCGGAGGGGCTTGGCGTCGTCATCGCGTGCTGGTGATGTCGCCAGGGTCGACCGCAGGTCTTCTCGTGCTCGTTGGTAGCGGGTACGTGCGGTGGACGCGGGGACGCCGAGGAGGTGTCCTGCTTCGGTGATGGAGAAGCCGTCCCAGTGGATGAGGTGGACGAGTTCGGCCTGTTCTGGCGCGAGCCTGTCGATCGCGTCGCGCACGTCGACTCCTTCGTCGGCTGGGCGTCCCTCCGTGGGAGCGGTCGCGAGGACGCCGCGGAGCCGGCCGGAGAGGTCAGCTCGTCTGCTCTCGGTGCGAGTGCTGTTCGAGAGGACGTTCCGGGCGATGCCGAACAGCCACATCCTCGACTCCTCCGCGGTGCGGGGGAGGGCGCTGACACGGCGCCATGCGGTGAGCATGACGTCCGCGAGCGCGTCGGCGGCGTCCTCGAGAGGGAGGCGGCGTTGTAGGTACTTGAGCAGGTCGGGCGAGGCGACGCGCAGGGCCTCGGTGAGTTGCTCCGCCTCATCGATCTTCCTGCGGGTCACCAGGTCGCTCCGGGGCAGTGGGCTTCGCCGGCGATGCTGATGTTCGCGGCGTCGACGTCGACGTTCTGCGCAGTGAGTTCGGCGTCGCGGGCGTTGCTGATGATGCGTCCAACCGCGGTCGAGTACTCCCGGTCGGCGTTGTAGAACTCGGTGCCGTAGCCGGCCGACGTGCGGGATCCGTCAGCGTTGATGAAGGATTGGTCCTCGGTGCGCAGTTGCGCGATGGTCCCCTCGAGCGCACCGTCGCTGAGGAGAGCGTCGATGTCGGTCGTCTGGTAGAAGTTCTCGACTACGGCGACGGCCGCCGGATCGGTCCCTTGAACGTCTCCCATGCGCTCCTCGCATTGGACACCGCTGGGCAGCGAATAGGTGATCGAGGCGTCCGGCGTCTCCGCCCACGGCGACCACGCGCCCGTCGCCGCGGCGGCCGCTGTCGCCATGCCACCGAGTAGTACCAGCGAAGCGACTCCGGCGACCGCAGGACGGGCCCAGCGGTGGCGGCTGACGCGGGCCTCTGCCGCCGCGAGCTGTTGCAGCTCGGCCAGCTCGGCGGCGACGTCGTCCGTCACTGTCGATGTGCGGGGGCTGGACTCATTCAGCAGGACGTCCAGGGGGTCTCGGTCAGGGGCGGCAGTCATGACGGGCTCCTTCGAAAGCGGGTTCATCCTGTACATGTCCACCCGACCCGCAAACGTCTGCCGCAGCACGAAATCGGCTCGCCGCCCTCGTCAGGGCGCCGGCGACCACGCCGGACGTCAGGTCGCGAGGGACGCGGCGAGCTCGGCGGGCGCTCCGGCGGAGCGGGGCTGCCACGACTCGAAGACGCCGTAGGCGATGATCCGCTCCGCGGTCGACAGCAGCGGATTGCAGCTCGTCATCGTGATGAGGCGGTCGGTCGGAGCGACGTCGCTCGTCCAGGGGACCGGATCGATGACCTGCACTTCGGAGGGCTGCACGTATTCGAGGTTCCGGAACCGGTAGGTGTACCAGCCGTCGGCGGTCTCGATGTAGATCGCATCACCCAGTTGCAGCTCATCGATGAGGTGCATTCCTCCGCCGGCGGCGGAGCGGTGCGCGGCGATCGCGAAGTTCCCCACTTCGCCGGGCATCTGCGTTCCCGGGTAGTGGCCGATGCTGCCCACGTCGAGCACGTTCTCCGCGTCGACGCCCTCAGCGATCGTGCGCACCCACCCCTCGCCGTACCGGGGGATGTAGAGGTTCCCGAACGTCGTGTCCAGAGCCGCGACCGGCGCGATCACCGGGTCAACAGGCGCGGCCGGCTCAGCGCTCGGCTGTGACGGCACCTCAGCGGACGGCGCGCCATCGCCCCAGCTCTGGCGCAGCTCAGCCGCTTGATCGGTCTGCCGGCCTGCGATTACGGCGTCGTTCCACCACAGCTGCCAGGCGAGGAACAGCAGAACGAGCACCCCTGCGGTCATCAGCAGCTCGCCTAGGACACCGAAGAAGGACAGGCGTCGACGGGCCGGACGGCGCCGGCGCCGCGGCACGTCCACGGATGACGGAGCGGTCATGCGAGGAGTCTAGGTGTGCCGCTCTCACCGGCATCGCTACGGGAGACGTCTCGTGCGGGAATCGTTCGACGGTCCGACGTTTTGGGCCACTGCTCGTTCTCGCGCGCCGTCGCCGTCCCTTCCGCTGCCTGCCCTGACCCACTGGCAAGCGCGTCACCGCAAGCGAATCGCGTCGCAGTGTTCAGCCCGGAGTGCACCGGGCCGAACGATCAGATAGCGACGGACGGTGTAGTAGCTGCTCCATCCGGCGTGTTTGTGCGAATACTCGGGTTCCGGGTGCGTGACGGGTAGACGAGGGCTAGACCGGCTGCTGCAATCCAGCACGCTGTCCAGAGGCCGTGTCCGGGAGTGCTGTCGGCGCTGCCCCATTCGACCCAGAAGAATCCTGGGTCTGCCACAGGGCAGGCGATAACAACTGCTGCAACCGTCGCTACCCCTGCGGGAACCCAGGGAACGAGGCGTGCGACCACCAGAGCTACAACGACGAGAGCGAGGGCGCCCCAGAGATACAGAAGGGGCATGAGGTCGTATGACGACATGGCCTCAGCGCAGGACGGGTTCATTTCATTCCATCTAGCGCCTGTGCATGGCTGCCAGTAGGACGACGTCGTCCAGGTCACCCACAGTGAGATGCCCATGAGCGTACCCGCGCACGCCAACCGGACTAGAGCCTTAGTGTGCTGGCGTCGCCCCATGCTGAAAATGCTAGTCCGCCGACCGTCCCGGTGGACGATCGTTCATCGGTGCACGCAGACGCGACACCGAGCGCCTGTCGTTCCTCACGGTCGCCTGCACAGCTCGTCGCTGCGTCCCAAACCTCGTGCAGATGACCGTGAACGTTCAGGTCTTCGAGTTCGTCTGCACAACCGACGTGAGCGCGCCGGAATCGTCAGCCGCAGTAGTGATGCTCGAGTACTTCACCCCTCGAAGAAGTAGTGCAGCACTCACCCCGCCGACTACAGCCGCCACGACACCGAGACCGACAGCGATCCCCGCCGTCATCGGATCACCCACGACGGCAGCTACGCCGGCCGCAACAACCCACGGAACGCTCGACCCTACGGCCGGCCCAATAGGGCTGATCAGCGGGGACGACTCGGTGGCTCGTCCCGACCGCAGAGTGATCAGAATCGCCACGAATCCTCCGGCGACGGCAGCCAGGGCACTGACCCCACCGATAATGGCGCCCACCATAATCAAGTAGGCGAAGGCGCCCCACCCGCCCTGTTCGCGGAAGTCGGAGTTACCCGTAAGGACCAATCCCAGACCGAGCAGCGCACCCAGCACCACGCCGACGGGTACAGCACAGAGAGCGGCCCTCCGATGAAGATGGACGATCTGCCGCATGTAGCCACGTTAGCCGGAGAGTCTCCCGGTCAGCGCAATGGCCGTCCCGTAAGAGGATCGTTCACCGATGCGGATCTGACCCGAGTGGTCCAGCGCGCTCCTGCCGTTCACCCGTTGGTCCGATAGTGATGTTGTGCAGACGCTGTCGCTCAAGGCTTCCGCAGCGATCGCGGGCGCAATCACTCTCCTCGCCCTCGTCGCGGGCGTCTTCCTCGACGGATTCTCGTTCGCGTGCAACGAGTCCCTTCCGCCTCAGTGCACGGGGTTTGACGTCGCGTGGCCGGCTCTGTGCTCTGTCGCCCTCGCGACCCTTGTTCTCCTGGTCGTAGCGATGCGCGCCAGCAGGCGCTCTCACGCTCGATGGAGGTGGCTGTTGCTCGCCTTGGGCGTGGTCGGCGCCGTCACCAGCTGGGTTCTCGCTCTGCGTACCGCCATGATCATCGGTTGAGCAGCCCACGGCACGGTCGAACGACCGCTTGTTCCGTATGGAGATCGTTCATCGGGGCGAGGGGGCGGTGGCCTTCGCTTCGACCGTGTGGATCTAGCTCAGGTTCACCTTCGAGTTCTATGTTGAGCCCATGAAGCGACTCGCGACGTCAGGCCAGTTGGTTGGATGGACAATCGCCTTGCTCGGGGCTGCTGGTGCCGCCGCGTTCCTGGTGCACTGGAGCTCGTGCCTCGGTGGCCTGAACGAGGGTTGCTACAGCGCCACACAGTCAGACTTCACGTGGATCGCCACAACGATCGTCTGGGCCGTCGCCTTCCCGCTCGTGATATTCGGCGCCTTCGTACTCTCGCCAGGACGACCCGTCACGCTGATTGGTGTTGGGCTCCTCATGGTCATCAACCCCCTCACCGACCCTGGAGCGTTCTTTCTCCCGTGGGATGTCGCGGACACCTTGCCCTTTACCGGCGTCGCCACGTCGCTAGCTGCTGTGACTGCAGGTGTCCTCCTGGCCGGATCTTCCTACCGAGCCCGTCGGCCCGATCACAGCCGAGTCGGGAAGCCAGCGCCCGCTGACGTCGCCTACTGACCTTCGATCGGACTTGGGTCGTCCCGTTAGGGGATCGTTCACCGGTCGCGTATCCAGCTACGGGCAGCGGTAGGTCTTCGCGAAGTCGGTTGCCGTGAACTGCCTTCCCTCGGTCATAGAGGTCAGTGACGGGCAGATGTCGTTGTTGTGCGCCGCCGCTACGAAGGGGGTCGCTGCTTGTGGGACGCAGCCGTAGTCCTGGTCGGGCTGGTCGAGGATTCGCAGCTGACCCGTCTCCCCGGCGGCGAGGTGAAGATCGGACCAGGAGCAGGACCAGGTGAGTGAGGCTCCGGTGTCGTTGGTGATGCTGACGTAGTGGGAAGGGCCATGCACTCCGAACAGCAGATCACCCACCCACAGAACCGCGGCCGCCACGACGGCTAGAGCTCCCAGCGCGATCGACAGTCTCACCAACCGTCGTTGGCGGGGTGGTGTCTGCCGGTCCGGCGAGAGTCCACTCGGATCCCAACTGTCCAGACGTTCAACCACGGCGCCTCCACCCCTCAGCGCGACGAAGAACGGCCTCGACTGCCGCGCTCGTTCCCTTGAGTTTTCCCACGGGAAAACAGTAGGCATGACACGGCTCTCACCACGAGGAGCAACCGACTCGCGACCGAGAGCGTTCCGTTAGGGATCGGTCCCGCTTTCAGGTTGGATGCGCTCACAGCGGGTATCCGAAGTAACGTTCTTGCCAGCTCGGATTGCTCATCACGATCGGCCCGTCGTACTGGCCCCAGAGGGATTCCTCGGCAGCGACCGCGAAGTCTAAGGCTTCGAGAGCTGCGGTTATCGGTTGCAGGTCCTCCGGTTCGACCAGCGCGTCGAACTCCTCTCGCGAGTACGCTCCCGGCCTCTCGAGGGCGATGAAGCAGAGGTCCCCGTGCTGGCTGATGGCGACGACGAGGTCTGCCGTCGTGCGTGTGGCTGCACCGTTCACTGTCACCTGAGTAAACGTTGCGGAGTCCTGCCAACTCCACGGATCGTCTACCGACACCGCGCCGGGAAAGCTCTTCTCGAGGAGCGCTGCAAGCGCGTCCACCTTTGCGGCCAGTCGTTGTCCGTCGAAATCGATCGGCCGCTCGGGAGCCGCAGGGTCATCCATCTCGCGTAACCGGCGTTCAAGCGCCGCGCCCTCTAACCACATGCTCGAAGTGTCCTCCATGCCGACCAGGTTCGGCTCGTCTGATGAGCTGAGACGACGGAGCAAAGTTGACCGCCCTTCAGCTCGAACGGACGCACGGTCGGCTGCTTGTGGTCATCGAGGCTCGCCCGGAGCAGTTGACTGTTCCGTTAGGGGATCGTTCACCGGTACACGCAGACGCGACACCGAGCGCCGCGATGTGGAGTTGATCGCTTTGTGGCGGTGTTCTGCGGTCACATCATGGCGGCATCGAGTGACCGTCTGGAGTACCCCCTCAACGCAACAGCTTGTGGATCGCCGCGTTGTCTAGCGACCTTGTGACGGAGTTGAGTGTCGCGTCTGACTAAGGCCGAGTCGTTTCGGTTGACTTCGACCGACCCAAATCTCAGAGCTAAATCGGTTCTCAGCAGCGCGAAAACGGGATGTCAGAGCGCGATATGGCGATAACGTTTCGACGGACAGGGTCGAACGAAGGATGATCGGTTCGTCAATTAGAGCCAAGGGCCAATTTGGGGCTACCCGGTCGGAGCACGGGTAGCCCCAAAATCAGATGTTAGCGCCTTCGCTCCGAGCGGACCGGAGTCCTAGACAGAGAGCCTTCATCGTAGAGCGAAGGTCAACTTCATCCTTCAGCCGGTCGTTGCCCCGAATCCGGAGATATTTCCGTCTGCGAAAAGAGTCGCCTTCATCGAGTAGCCGTAGGTGACGATACCGGCCTGGACCTGGTACTGGTCCTCGACGTACCGTTCGGTCTCCGTTCCAGCGTCAGAGCAGGAGACGCCAGTGACCGTGACATTCACAGAGTAATTCGTGAAGCAACTGTGTGAACCAGTGAAGCCGTATCGAGCCTGAGTGACCCACGAGTAGGTACCGTCGAAGTACCAAGTACCGTTCTGCGTACGGCTGTAGGCAGCTCCGTTGGTGAATTGGCTGTAGTGGCGGCCTGTGACCGCTTGGGCCGCAGCCGCGGCAACGAGGCGGTCCTTCTCCTCCGCGGGCAGGTCGGCGGCCTTCGCCTCTTCGACACTCACCACGTATGGCTCGCCCGCGGTGGTGGTGGTCTCAACGACGCAGTCTTCGGCGGTAAGGCCCGACGCCTCACCTGACGCCTGTAGCGACTGGACCTGATCGACGCATTCCTGAACGTAGGTCGTCTCTGTCTCACTGACTGCCGCGGACGCAGGTGTTGCTGCGAGAGCTGTGCCGAGGACCATCGCCCCAGCGCCGATGAGTGAAAGATACTTTCTCATAGATTCCCCCGAATCGTTTGGTCTGATACTACGACCGACGCATGAAATTGCGTCTCGTGACGCAGGCCATCGCGCAGTCAAAGCGGGTCACATTAGAAACCTCGGTTCCACCGAACGTCGGGATTAGGCGCCTCGCAACTGCCCATTCAGGCGCGAGGCCCTCCGTCTCGTGGGGGATGCGAGACGCACTTGATGCGAGTATGGTCGGGCTATGGACATGTCGGCATTGCTCACAAGTATCCTGGTTGCCCTCATTGGGGCCGCCTATGTTGCGATTGCGATACTCGCTCTCGTGCAAATTCTTCGCTCACCGAACGAACTAATCTTGAAGGCCATGTGGGTGGCCGTAGTCATCATCGCCCCCTTCCTCGGTTCGGTCGCCTGGTTCTTCCTTGGAAGAAACCGCGGCCAAACATTGAACCACGGTCGAATGAGATGATTCAGGCTCTTCGCTCGAGGCCGACGCATCCGATTTTGGTGATCGCACGAGTCTGATACGTGGTTCGAATGACCGGAAAACAGTAGCTTTTTGAGACGTGCCTTCCGGCGGTCGCGCCACGTTCAACGGATCTGGATTATCGGGACGTCGGCTGTCTCGGAAAGACGTCTTGTCGCGTTTCGTCTCAGGAGGGGACGCGGAGGGTGTTTCCGAGTCAGAATGAGGTCGTGAGGCTTCTGGGTTAAACGCGTGTAAGTACGTCGAGTCAGGACGCGCAGCGGAAGCTCGACGCGCTTGTCGCGGCCGGCGTGCAGAAGCGCGGCGTCTTCGCGGACGTCAGCGCGGGGAGCAAGACCGCGATCGAGCGGACCGGGATGAAAAAGCTCCTCGAGTACGCCGAGGACGGCGACACCGTCGTCGTCTGGCGAGTCGACCGGCTCGGCCGCTCCCTGATCGACGTGCTGAACACGGTGAACCTGCTGCGCGAGCGCGGTGTGCAGGTCCGCTCGATCTCGGACGGCATCGATCCGTCGACGTCGACGGGCCGGCTGATGCTGAACATGCTGGCCACGCTCGCGGAGTACGAGCGGGAGCTCATCGTGGAGCGGGTCAACGCCGGCATCGCGGCCGCCCGCGCGAACGGCACCCGGTTCGGTCGGCCTCTGTCGGATCCGGTCGTGATTGCGGACAAGCTCGAGATCGCCGCAGATGCGCGAGCGCGCGGTCGCACCGCTGAGGACGCTGCTCGTCTCGTCGGGTGGAGTCGCGCGACGCTCTATCGCCATCAGCAGGCCCGAGCGGTCCGCGAGAGTGCAGCGATGTAGCGACTGATGGACGGCCTCGAGCGGTGGCGGATCCTTCGACTTCACGTCGAAGATCAGGTCCCCCTCGCGGCCATCGCCCGCGAGAGCGGCATCGGCACGCGGACGCTGCAGCGCTGGCATCAGCTCTATAAGAGGGACGGGCTCGCTGGGCTCGATGACGCTGCGAGGACGGACAAGGGCGGCCGGCGCACGGATCCGGCGACCGTCACCGCCATCGAGCGGCTCGCCCTGACCCGGCCTCGTCCGTCGATCGCGACGTTGCATCGCCTCACCATTGAGGAGTGCCTGCGCGACGGCCGGCCAGCGCCCAGCTACGCGACGGACCGTCAGATCGTGCAGGCCCTCGACCCAGCGCTCGTCACCCTCGCGTTGGAGGGTCCCGCTTCCTATCGCGACCGGCACGAGCTGGTGTTCCGCCGTCGGGCGGAACGGCCGAACCATATCTGGCAGGCTGACCACACCGAACTCGACATCCTCATCGTCGGAGCGAACGGCAAGCCCGACCGCCCCTGGCTGACGACCGTCATGGATGATCACTCCCGCGCGATCTGCGGCTACATGCTCTTCACCGGGGCACCCTCGTCGCTGAACACCGCTCTCGCCTTGCGGCAGGCGATCTGGCGGAAGACCGACCCGGCATGGGCGATGTGCGGGATCCCCGACGTGCTGCACGTCGACCACGGCTCCGACTTCACCAGCCACCACCTCGAACGCACCGCCGTCGAGCTGCACCTCCGGCTCATCTTCTCGACCGTCGGCCGACCCCAGGGGCGCGGCAAGATCGAGCGCTTCTTTGGCACCATCAACACCGAAGTCCTCCCGACCCTCCCCGGCCACCTCGGCCCCGGGAACCGCAGCCCGCAGCCCGTGCTCGATCTCCCGGGCGTGGACCGGGCGATCGGCGCCTTCATCGCCACTTACAACCAGCGCACCCATCAGGAGCTCGGTATTTCCCCGCGCGACGCGTGGGTCGCGGACGGCTGGATACCCCGCATGCCCGACACCCTCGACGAGCTCGACGGCCTGCTACTCACCGTCCCGACCCATCGCACTGTGCAACGAGACGGCATCCACTTTCAGGGCCAGCGCTATCTCGCGCCCACCCTCGCCCCGTTCGTCGGACACACCGTCACCATCCGCTACGACCCCCGCGACGTCTCCGAGATCCGCGTCTACGACCACGACACCTTCCTCTGCGTCGCCGTCGACGAAGCCCACCCCAACATCCGCCTCAGCCTCCGCGACATCGAAGCCGCCCGACGCGCCCGCCGCCAGGAACTCCGCCGCGCGATCCATGACCGCATCCCCACCGTCGCCCACCGCGAAGAACCCCACCTCACGGACCCCACCCCGCGCAAGAGACGTCTCCGCACCTACGAGGAGGAGTGATGAGCCAGAGCTTCATCGTCACCAAGGAACACCGCCGGTTCGCCGAGTTCGCGAACGCCGTCAAGAAGGAACGCACCATCGGTATCTGCCACGGCGACGCCGGCGTCGGGAAGACCAACTCCGCCCGCCGCTACGCCAACTGGGACGTGCTCGAGCCCTACGTCACCGCGTGGGGCCCGCGCAGCGAGGACGACGCGAAGCACAACGCGCTCGCCAACCGCTCCCGCACCGTCTTCTACACACCCGAGGTGCTGCCGCGACCCAAGGACCTCATGCGGGAGATCGGCAAGTGGCAGATCGACCTCGGCATCTGTATCGACGAGCACCTCCGTACGATCGGGAAAGTCACCGGCACCCGCAACGGAGACGCCTACCGACGGGTTGAGCTGCTCATCGTCGACGAAGCCGAACGCCTCACCCCGACCGCGCTCGAGCTGCTCCGCGATGAACACGACCGCACCCACCTCGCGATGATCCTGATCGGCATGCCCGGCATCGACCAGCGCTTCCGCCACTACCCCCAGCTCTATAGCCGACTCGGCTTCTCCCACCGCTACCGCGCCCTCGGCCGCGACGAACTCCTCTTCGTCCTCGACCGACACTGGAAACACCTGGGCCGCACCCTCAACCCCGACGACTTCACCGACGCCCAAGCCATCGCCGCCATCGAACGCATCACCCGAGGGAACTTCCGCCTCCTCGAGCGGCTCTTCCCCCAGATCAGCCGCGTCCTCAAGATCAATGAGCTCGAAACGATCACCGACGACGTCATCGAAGCCGCCGCCAGCGTCCTCGTCATCGGCAACTGACCCGCGACACGGAGCAATCACAGAACACCGCCACCGAGCGTGCAACTCCACACCCGCGGCCGGTGTCAGTTTTCGAGGTCCTCTGCACAAGTTCGCAAGGTCCTCTGCACGACGCTTTGGGCGGCCCGTCGCGAAAGGCGGCACACGGCGGCTTCTAAGGAAATGCTCATGCCGCTGCACTCTGGAGGGCGGGCGAGAGATATAACGTCAGCGGGCGAACGTGCGCCCGTAGACCGCCACGTCCAGTCGTTCGTCTCCGAGCGGCAACGCAGAGGCGAGGACACCTTCACAAGTGAACCCGAGCCGCTCAGCAACGCGCGAGCTGCGCTTGTTCTCCACCGCCGTCCGAATCTCAACTCGACGGATTCCTCGGCTTCGGACCTCCGTCAGCAACGCAACGCAGGCACGAGTCACGGCGCCACGACCCTCGGCCGCAGCGTCGATCCAGTACCCGAGTTCCGCTGTCTGCGTGTAGGAGTTCGTTCGAAGAGAGGCGGAACCGACGAGGGCGTCGCCGGACATGATGACGGTCGGCAGCACGGATCCCGCGGCGAAGTCCGCCAGCTCAGCACGAGTGAAGGCAGCGGTGCCTTCGAGTGTTTGGTCGTAGAGCGCCCACGGCTCCCACCGCCGTAAACGCTCAAGATTGGCGAGCGTCAGAGCGTGCATCTCCTCGACGGTATCGAGGGTGCGTAACGCGAGCCGGAATCCACCGCCGAGTTCGTGAGTGAAACGCATGCGACCAGCATCTCGTAGGCAGCCCACTCCAACTACCGGAGCTGTCATTCGGAGCGTACGCCGGCATCGGGGAGCTACGTCTAGGTGCTCTTGCGCCCGAGGACGAGAAGGCCATCTGGTCGCACCTCACCCGTGGGCGAGACGTGACGGTAGAGCGTCTGGCGCGAGATGCCCAGTTCTTTGCACAGGGCGCCGATGTTCGTTTCCGGCTTGCCCATCGATGCCATTGCGAGTCGCACCTTGGCGGGCGTCATGGTGAACGGGCGCCCGCCGACCCGGCCGTTGCTCAGGTGCAGGACGCTGAGCACCAGATCCTGGAAGGGAGGATCGTGCTCGGCCAGCCGGGGAGGGTACATTCGACCACGGTACGTCAACATGCTGTCAAAGCGTCACATTACTGCCGGTATGGGAGGCGACGCGCCCGTCCCGTATGGGGATTCTTTATAGCGGATCGATCAGGCGGTCGGTGCGGGTGCGAGTGTTGCGCTTCCGGAGACAACCATCCAGCGCCCGGCGATTCGTTGCCATGCGCGGACGTAGTGAAGCCGAGCCTCGATCCGTGTGCTGTGGTCGATCACAACGACGTCTACGACGGACCTGGTCTGGACGCCGCCGGCAACGGCCAGCGTGCTGCGACTGATTTCAGCAATCGACTCGAACTTCGTTGTGCCCGACGAATGTGCTTCGAGATCTTCGTTCCGGTTGATGATCGAGCCTTCGGGTGTCGTGAAGATCAGCTCGGGTGCGAGCAGTTGACCAAGCGCATCGACGTCACTTGCGCGCATCGCCTCTAGCAATCGATCCTCGGCAGCATCGACGGTTTCGTGGGGCATGGACGGGGACGACATCCGGAAAGAGTATCTCTGCTCGTTGCGCGGCCTGCGTCCGTATGGGGATCTCTGCCGAACGGTGGGGGGAGCGGTCTGGAGGGCGTCCGGTAGGGGGTCGTTCACCGCGCCACTTCGGCGAGCGGACTGGGCTGTCGTTCCTCGTAGACGCCTGCACAACGCGTCGCGCCACCCCGGCACTCGTGCAGACGACCGTGAACATTCAGATGCTCAAGGTCGCCTGGACAACCGACGACGGCGGACACGCTGTGAGGAATGTGGACGAAGGGGAGTCTCAGTGCAGCCCAGGAATGTCGCAGCGGCTCTCTTGAGCCTGCTCCTCCTCACCTCATGCGCGGCCACGCCACGGGCAAACGAAGGACCAGCAACCACCGGCGAAACCGACTCCGACAGAGTGGCCGGCGAATGGGTGGAGTTGCCAGAGTCGCCGCTATCCGCCCGCCAGGGCGTCAGCGCCCAGGTAGTCGGCACACGCTTCGTTCTGATCGGTGGATCCACCGACCTGGCATGTCCTCCGACTGCGAGCTGCGTGCCGTCCCTTACCGGCTACCGGAGCGATGGGGCTGTCTACGATCCGGACACGAGAACCTGGCAGCGGATCGCGGAGGCGCCCGTTCAGGTGAGCTTCTTCAGGACCGCGGCAATCGATGACAGTCTCTACCTGCTTGGCGCAGCGGATCTGTCGACGGGCGGCGAGGGGTTCCTCCGCTAGGATCTCGGCGCAGAGGAGTGGCAGCCCTTGCCGGACCCACCGACCACCGGCAGCAGCATCATCGCCACCGATACGCAGATCCTCGCGATCGCCGGGACGAACGAGTTCGGTCCTACCGAGGATGCCTTCTTCTCACCCACGACCGGAGCGTGGACCCCGTTACCGCCGGATCCGCTCGGCGACAGCTTCAATCGGAGCGCGGTCTGGCTCGGCGATCGCCTCCTGCTCTCTGGTCAGCAACTCATCGACAACCCGGGCGCGGAAGCTCCCTCGCTGACGCGGATGGCCGAGCTCAACGCAGACCTGACGACATGGACGCTGCTGTCGGACAGTCCGATCATCGGCGGCAGCCCACTCGCTGTCGGGGACGACGTCATCTTCCCCGAGCGGGGAAGCGCGGACGGTGGTGAGGTGGGGAACTGGGGCCGCTTCTACGACCTCGGCGGAATCTGGAATGCCTCGACTGGAGAATGGAAGACGCTACCGGCGGGCAGGCCGGACCCTGCTCAGCACGGTCTGTGGACGTCTGCACGCGGAGCAGTCAGCAGCAACCTGGCACTCCTCGATGACTCGCTCCTCAATCTGTCGGAGCGCACCTGGAGCCGGATTCCAGAACCGCCACGTGGCACCCGCCTCGGTCAGACGGTAGTCGTCGGAGGGGGCGCGGTCCTCGTCTGGGGAGGCACCGATGGTGCACAAAACGTTGCCGACGGCGCAATCCTGTACCTCTGACCCGGGGTACACGTCAGCTTCACGCACCAGCTAGCTTCCCGCGCCGCCTCCAAGAACAGAGACGCCACTTTGGCCAATGGACCACGCGCAGTGTGGCCAGCGCATTCATCGGCCGTGTACGGGCGGCCGTCCCGAACCTGGCAACCTACCCACGCACGGGTCTGATCGACTCCGCGTTTCAAGCACCGGCATCGAAAGTATGGACCGCTGACACATCCACAACGGCTCCGGACGCGAATCCGGCAGGGTCTATCGACGTGATTGAGTACCTGGTCTGGTCCCGGAAGATCGCCCAGATCACGTTGATGCGGCGTCGAGCGAGAGCGATCAGCGCCTGCTTATGCGACTTGCCTTCACGTCGCTTCCGTTCGTAGAACGAGCGCGAGACGGGGCAAGTTCTGGAAGCGATGAAGGCCGCCTGGAAGCAGGCGTTCAGCAGGCGCCGGTCGTAGCGCCTGGGCCGGTGGTGGTTGCCGGAGATCTTCCCTGAGTCGCGAGGTACCGGCGCGAGGCCGGCGAAGCTGGCCAGCCGATCGGGACTCTCGAACGCGGCGAGATCAGCACCGGTCGCGGCAAGGAAGTCCGCGGCGATCCTGCGCCCGAATCCCGGGATCGACACCAGCAATTCCGCCGAAGTGCTTCCCTCGAGCGCTGCTTCAATCTCTGCCTCCAACTCGGCGAGCTCGTCCCGGATGCGGAGAAGGTCATGCGCGGACCGGCTGATCAGCCGAGCTGCGGCAGCTTCCCCCACGACAACGGAGGTCTGTTCACGAGCGGCCTCGATCGCTGTTTTCGCGACGACCGCAGACTTCCAGCACCCCTGCCCCCTCAGCCACGACGCGAGACGGCTCTCTCCCATTCGCCGGATCGCTGCGGGCGTCGCGTACCGAGTGAGCAGCACCAGTGGCCCCCTGGTCGTTGCGAAGTTGAACGCTGACTCCAGCGACGGAAAGTAGTGGACCAGGATCGCGCGCAGCCGGTTCACGGCGCGGGTGCGATCGTGCACCAGGTCCTCCCGCCGGGCCGACAGCAGGCGCAGATCCGCCGTGACCTCGTCGGCCTGGCGCATGAGCGTCACGTCTCGCCGGGTCCGCGCCTGGTCGGCGATGATGACCGCGTCCTTCGCGTCGGTCTTCGCCTCGCCCCTGTAGGCGCCCGACGCGTGGTGGATCACGCGTCCCGAAATGTAGAACAGGGGCTGAGCATGGGAGCTACTGCAGCAGCCCTGTCCCGCCGTGGTTCAGATCCGTCGCCCACGCGACGTCCGTCCCACCCGGCAGAGACGCGACGTCACCCATCAAGGTCAGGATCGCCGATTCCCGGTTCTTAAACCGCTGCGACAGCAGCTTCGTTCCGTTGCCATCAATGACGACACAGTGATGTTCGGTCTTGCCGGCGTCGATACCGGCCCAGAGTTGGGGCACGCAGGGTCCTTCCGTTGAGGGGTGCGGTGCGCCATGAACGACCTTGCCGGCATGTCCTTACGGGGCGATCTGGTCGCGTTTCTCAATGAGCGGTCCTGCCGTTGCGGGATCCCGGGCGGCTAATCACGGCGTGCCATCAGTCGGCTGAAGGCGGTCAGCCGTACCCGGGATCCCTGGCGCGTTCCGGAGCCTACAACTGCCCCGGATCCACGGAAATAACGGTAAGGAAGGCGGTTCTCCGCCTGAGCAACCGAAGGGCGCAGTGCAACCCGGAGGGCGGCGGTGGAGAGAGTTTCGGCGCGATGTGAGGGAGCGCCGCGACCGCGTGCCGAAAGTCTCGGAGGAGCCGGTGGCGCAGCCACTTGAACGGAGCCCGTAGGTAGCTACGAGCGCAGCGAAGCGGAGGGAGCCGCCGAAGGCTTCACGGCAAAGAAGCGTGAGCCCAACGGGCGAACATCAGCGGCCGGCACCGCCGGCCGAACCTCTGGGCGGCGCTCCGTCGCCGCTGCGCGAGTGCAGCTCGCGCCCCCGGAACGGGGATGCCGGGGAGTGTGAGGGGATCGCCCCTCGCGGGCCGGCTGGAAGGCCGGCCCTCCCCCACCTGCGACCCCTGCATGTGAGACCGAGATCCGACTGCTGGACGCGGCGGATCTGGGGCACACCGAGATCTGATCGTCGCTGAAGGCCGGGGTCCCGCTCCCGGCCTTCGTCATTTCTGGTCCCCACCCGGAAAGGGGCCGCCGCGGAGGGACATCTGCCCGTTCCTGCACGGATGTTCACGGGAACGTCAGCCGACTCCTCAGCCGCGAGGCGGTCGGCGGGAGCTCGTGCCCCCGCCTGCTGCCGCTCGGGGCACTCAGCGAGGACCGACCCAGAGGACGACCATGCGACGACGACACGCCCTGCTCCCTGGAGCGCTCACCGGACTGCTGCTGGCCTCCGGGCTCGTCGCCGGAGGGCCCGCCGCGGCTCCAGCGGCGGCCGCTCCGGTGGCCCCCGCTCCCGCCGCTCCCGCTCCGGACCGCCCCGTCGCGGCTCCGGACGCCGAGCCCACCGTGATCGAGCCGGAGGCGGACGCGACGACGCAGCAGGCCGCCCTCGCCCTCGACGCCGACTTCGTCGACGTCGAGATCCCGGCGCGCGCCCAGGTGCAGACGCACCGCGTGACGATCGCGCTCGTCGCTCCGCAGGGCACCGTCCCGGGCGGGTACACGACCGCCGACGCCGTCCGCGCCCTCGACCTCGTCGACCGGTTCTACTCCCGCGAGACCAGCGGGGCGATCCGCTTCGAGCTCGACCAGGTCGTCGACTGGCAGGTCGTCGACCAGCCGATCGGCTGCACGAACACGGGCGGACTGCAGGACTGGATCGCGCAGAGGACCGGCTGGCAGCGCGGACCGGGCAAGCACCTGGTCGCCATGGTGCCTGAGGGTGACCCGTGCCCGAACTGGGCCAACGGCGAGCAGTCCGGCGATCCCGATGACGGCGGACGCGCGTTCCAGCCCGGACCGGACGCGTACTTCCTCGCGCACGAGCTCGGCCACAACCTCTCGCTGCCGCACGCCTACAGCGTGAACTGCGCCACGACCCGCGACTACGCCTCCACCCCGCTGCCCGCGGACTGCCGCCGCGAGGAGTACGGCAACCGGACCGACGTGATGGGCGGCGCCTGGTCGTTCCTGCCGCTGTCGTCCCCGTCGCTGGCGCGCCTGGGCACGCTGCCGAACACCCGCCAGCCGGTCTGCGGCGCACCCCGCACCACGACGCTCGACACCCTCGGAGCCGGACCCGCCGGCCGGCGTGCGCTCACCTGGAACGACCCGCAGGACACGGGCATCCGCTACTGGGCGCAGTACAACGACCGCGCCGACACGACGTCCGACGGCGGCGCGTACACGAGTCCCTTCCAGGTGCGCCGCGACGTCTCGGGCGTGCAGATCCTGCGCTCGAACCCGGGCCAGCCGTACGCCGGCGACCTGCTCGAGCGTCCGGGCGACGCGAGCGAGGCGAACGAGTTCGTGCTCGCCGGAGAGAGCGCAGCGCTCAACTCCGGCATGTCCGTGCGGGTCGACCGGATCGACGAGCTCACCCGGACCGCGACGGTCACCGTGACCGTGCCGTGCACCGACTACGTCGGCGACATCGCTCCGCTCGCCTCGTCGACGAGCGCTTCGTACACCTCGCCGTGGACCTCGGTCGGAGCGGTCGCCGACGGCGCCGCCTCGACGATCTGGGGCTCCTGGCCCCGGGTCGGAGAGCAGCACGTCGAGCTGCGCTGGCCGAGCGCCGTGACCGTCGACAGCGCCTCGGTGCTGTTCGCGAGCGACGCGGCCGACGCCGACGGACGCGGGCTGATCCCCGCGCGGTCGTGGCGGGTCGAGCACCTGGTCGGCGACGTCTGGACTCCCGTGAGCGGAGCGGCTCCCGGCCGCGAGCGCGACGTGCTGAACCGCGCGACGTTCGCTCCGGTGACCACGACGGCGCTGCGGCTCGTGTTCACGGCGTGGGGAGCCGGCGAGTACGGCGGGTCCACGGGCGTGGCCGAGATCGAGGTGAACGGCATCGCCCTCGCGGCCTCGGCGGAGGCGCGCGGGACGCTGCAGAGCGTGACGACCGCGACGACGCGCGACCTCGCGCAGTCCGTGCTGGTGCGCGACTCCTCCGGTCGCGCCCTCGCGGGCCGCTCGGTGGGCTTCGCGATCACCGGGCCGGCGGCCTTCGAGAGCGGAGCGACGACCGCCGCGGTGCTGTCGGGCGCCGACGGCGTCGCCGCGCTCCCCCGGATCCGCACCGGCTCCTCCGCCGGCACCGTCTCGATCACCGCGCGCGTCGACGGCGTGACGACGGCGCTGGCCGGAGCGAGCGTTGCGCCCGGCGCCTCCGTCACCGCGAAGGCGACCTCGCGGCTGATCCTCGGGAAGGTCGTCGTCACGGTGACGGCGACGAACACCGGCCGCGCGGCCGCCGATCTGACCGTCGTGACGCTCTACGGCACGGCGTCCTCGGCCGCGGTCGCCCCGGGCGCCACGGTGACCAAGGTGTTCCGCACGGGCAAGAGCTCGATCGCCGCCGGCACCGGCACGGTCACGGCCGTCTCGGGCGCCTCGCGCGCGAGCGTCTCGGTGGTCATCCCGCGCGCGTGACCGGGACGGGGGCTGCCCGCCCGCCAGGACGACTCCGTCCGGGCGGGCGGCTGCTGTTGGCGTCGAGGTGACGCGCCCGGCGACGTGCCGCGGCGGAGTGATCGGGGGACACGATGAGGCGGACGACCGCAGGGATCGCACTGGCAGGAGCACTGCTGCTCGCCCTGACGGGATGCGCGGGCGGAGGCGGGACGGTGGGCGAGGTCCGACTTGTAAGCATGACAACAAGTCAGCGCGGCCCGCTCGTCAGAACAGAGGAGGGAGCTGCCCTGAGGTGAGGATCAGCCGCAGCCCGACCGCGAGAAGAGCGCCCGTCGCGATGACGACTCCGACGATGAGCCGCCGCTCAGCGGCGCTGTCCGCCGCGGCGATCCGGTTCGCTCGGATCGCCTCCTCCTGCTCGATCAGGCGGCGGCTCGTCTTCCGACTCAGCCCCGTCAGCCGCTCGCCGTGCAGGCGCACACGGTCGGCCTCCTGCTGGAGTCGGCCGCTGGACAGGCGCGAGAGCTGATGAGCCGCGCGCGCGGCCCCGGGCCGCTCATCGACACGGCTGCGCTCGATCACGTAGTCACCGCCGGGATGAGGAACGCGATCAGCGCGGCGGCGTGGTCGGTGCCGTCCTCCCGGACGGGGAACCCTCCGAGCACCCACACCCCGGGGAGGGTGAGCGTGCTGCGGACGCCCGCGAGCAGCCGTTCGGTGCTGTAGCTCTCGTGCTCCTCGTAGTAGTTGCGCTCGAACGCGACGATGAGGCCGATCTGCTCGGGCGTCGCGCATCCGGTGTCGGCGTCGATGACCGGTGCGGTGCGGGCGGGGTCCGGGGTGAGGAACGCGATCAGTGCGGCGGCGAGGGCGGGGCTGTCGTCCTCGACGGGCTCGGCGCCCGGCAGGGCGTGGGCGTTGCGGACAGCGGCGAGCAGCACGTCGTCGCTGTCGTCGGCGTTCTGGTCCCAGTGAGCGCGCTGGTCGGTGATGATGAGGGCGACCTGATCGGGGGTCGCGAGGCCGGTGTCGGTGTCGGTGCGGTACATGGTCTGTTCCTCTCAGCGGGTTGCGGCCAGCGCGGTGTTGATGTCGACGGTGATCCCGCGCTCCGCGAGGCGGTCGAGGGTGGCGGGCTCCTTCGCGATCTGCTGCCAGCCCTCGGGCGAGATGACGACCGCGGGATCCCCGTCCGCGTCGTTGAAGACGACACAGGTGCGCGAGTCGAGAACGGCCCCGGTGCGCGGGCAGAGGATGTTCTTGCTGACGAGGTAGGTGACCGTCTGGTCACGGAGGATCGCTTCGAGGGTGTCCATGTGTGTTGCTCCTGCTCCTGGCTGATCGTTTTTCTTTGCCTCTCCGGCGGGGAAAACCGTTTGAGTGGAGCCGGCGGAGTGACACCGATCACGGGCGAAATAAGCCCGTAGGGCGCGTCCGGGATCGGTGGCACGCAGCCGGTGGAGCGAAATAGGTTGGAACCGCGGAGAGGTGAAGATTCTCAATCAGGTTTGTCAAGCCAGCGGGGGTGGTCTGGCTCGGTTGTTCTTCCTTCTCTCCCAGCGTTTTTTTGCCTGGAAGGCACGTAGTGCCGAGCAGGGTCGGAGGTGGGAGCGCAACCCGGAAGGCGGAGGAGGAGAGGTTGTCGGCGCGATGTGAGGGAGCGCAGCGACCGCGTGCCGAGAACGTCGGAGGAGCCGGCCGCGCAGCGGCTTGCGTGGACGCCGCAGGCCCGTACGTTGCCGAAGGCTTCCAGGCAAAAATGCGCACAGCGCACAGCACCGCGTCGACCGGAGGTCGGCGTCCATGTCGGTGCCCGCGTCCGAGATCGTCTGCGCACCAGGGGCGTGCTGCTCCATCGGGCCGCACGTGCTGCCTTTGTATGCAGTGCGTACCGCTGAGAAGCCGCATATCTCCGCGGAGTAGGCCGGTTCCGCCGCGCCACGGGTGCGAGCATGACCGTAGGAGGCCTGGATGCGTGACGCGGTGATGGTCGTCGAAGACGACGTCGAGATGGGCGAGCTCATCAAGCGGGGCCTCACCGGCGACGGCTACGACGTCGACCTGTTCTCGAACGGGGTCGACGCGCTCAATTCGGCGCGCGAAGCGGACTACTCCGCGGCGATCCTCGACGTGATGCTCCCGGGGATGAGTGGCTTCGAGATCTGCCGGCACCTGCGCGCGAGCGGTGCCACGCTCCCGGTGATCATGCTCACCGCCCGCGACGCCCTGCAGGACCGCGTGTTCGGCCTCGACGCGGGCGCCGACGACTACCTCGCGAAACCGTTCCACTTCGAGGAGCTCTCCGCCCGCCTCCGAGCGATGATCCGCAGAGAGCACCTCACGAACCGGGCACCGGTCGTGCTGGGAAATCTGCGCGTCGACCCCTACGCGCACGCCGCGACGATCGACGGCGCCGTCCTGCCGCTGAGTCCCAAGGAGTTCGGAGTCCTCCGCGCGCTCGCGGCGCGTGCCGGGGACTTCGTGCCGCGGGAGGAGATCCTGCTCGAAGTGTGGGGGTCGGCGGACTTCGTGGACCACAACATCGCGGAGCAGTACGTCAGCTACCTCCGCCGCAAGCTCGTCGCCGGTGCCGCGTCGGTCGAGATCGTCACCCGTCGGGGTGCGGGCTACCGGCTCGGGGGGAAGCCGTGAGCTGGCGGTCCCTGTCGATCCGGGTGCGGATCACGGTGTCGAGCCTGCTGGTCGCGATGCTGTTCTTCGGGATCGTCGCGATCGTCGTCCGCGAGCAGCTGGACCACATCCTCGACGCCTCCACCATCGAGCTGGTCCGCTCGGGAGCGTTGCGGGCGCTGATCGAGGAGAGCCGCGACTCCGCCGATGCGGTCGTCGGCGGCGTCAGCAGGACACTCCTCCTCGCCCTGGCGATCCTCTTCGTCGTGTTCGCTGTGACGTCCTGGGTCCTCGTCGGCCTCGCGCTGCGCCCCGTCGGCAGGATGCGCGCGATCGCCGACCGGCTGCGCCAGGGACGCTCCACCGAGCTGCTCCCGGTCGGGCCCGCCCGCGACGAGCTCTCCGACCTCGCCTCGACCCTGAACGCGCTGATCGCGGACCTGCGGGAGTCGGCGGACCGGGAGCGGCGGCTCGTCGCCGACGCGAGCCACGAGCTGCGCACCCCGCTCGCCGCGCTGCGCACCCGGCTCGAGCTCGCTGAGCGGGTCCGCGACGATCCGGCGGCTCTCTACGCCGATGTCGTCGACGCGCGCCGCTCGATCGACCGCCTGCAGTCCCTGACGGACGGGCTGCTGATCCTGTCGAGGATCGACGCGGGCATCGCTACCGGCGACGCCTCCTCGGCGGCTCTGCGGGAGGAGGTAGCCGACAGCGTCGACCGCGCCCGGATGCTCGCCCGCGAGCGGGACCTCGCGATCGACTTCGTCGCCCCCGCCTCGATCGTCGCCGCCCGGTACCCGATCTCCCCGACCGATTTCGGCCGGATCCTGGACAACCTGCTCGCGAACGCCGTCACTGCGACGCCCGACGGCGGCAGCGTCAGCGCGACCCTCGTCGAGCGCGCCGAAGAGATCGTCCTCTCCGTCGACGACGACGGCCCGGGCGTTCCTGACGCGTTCCTCGCGGTCGCGACTGACCGTTTCACCCGCCCGGATGCCGCCCGCTCCCGCGACGGCGGCGCCGGCCTCGGGCTCGCGATCGTCGCCGGTCTCAGCCGCGCCGCCGGCGGCGAGCTCCGACTCCGCAACCTCGCCCCCCACGGCCTCGGTGTCGACGTCCGCATCCCCGCCACGCAGCCCCACCCGACCTCTCGCAAGGAGAACCGATGATCGACCCCCAATCCCTCCTCGACGGCGCCGGCCCCTGGGCGATCGCCCTGGTCTGCCTGATCGCCTTCGTCGAGACGGGCCTGCTGATCGGGTTCTTCCTCCCCGGTGACACCCTCCTCTTCTTCACCGGTGTCTTCGTCGCGACCGGCGTGATCTCCCTGCCGGTGCCGCTGTTGATCCTGATGGTCGCCGCCGCCGCGTTCCTCGGCGACCAGCTCCGGTTCGTCATCGGCCGCGCGAGCGGGCCGCGGACCTTCGAGCGCAAGGACAGCGGGCTCTTCAGCCGCTCGAGCGTCGCCCGCACCCAGTCGTTCTTCGACCGGTTCGGCGGCTGGGCGGTCACCATCGCCCGCTTCGTGCCGGTCGTGCGCACCTTCGCCCCCGTCGCCGCCGGCGTCGGGAAGATGCACTACGGCCACTTCGTCGGCTTCAACGCCCTCGGCGCCGCCGTCTGGTCCACCGGCGTGATCCTCCTCGGCTTCTTCCTCGGGCAGATCCCCGGCGTCGCGGACTTCGTGGGGAAGTACATCGACATCGTCCTCGTCGGCATCGTCGTTCTCAGCCTCGCCGGCATCGCCCTCACCTACTGGCGGCAGAAGAACCGCGCCGGACGCGACGCCTGAGCCCAGCGCTCAGGGGGTCGCCGTGACGGCCGCGCGCGGTCGGCGGAGCGCGATCACCGCTACCAGCAGCATGAACACCGCGAGGGCCGCGAGCGTGACCGGGCCGGTGCCCAGGCCCAGGCCCTTCCGGTCGACCGGATCCGCGAGCCAGTCGCAGACCGAGGCGCCGAGCGGTCGCGTGACGACGTAGGCGGCCCAGAACGCGAGGACCGCGTTCCGCCCCGTGAACCGGTGCGCGAGCGCCGGCACCGCGATGACCGCCGCGAACAGGACCGCGGACGGCAGGTAGCCGAACCCGAGCGTCGACGCGGTCAGGTCCCCGGCGGCCGTGCCGAGCGCGAAGGTCCCGGAGACGGTGAGCCAGTAGAACGCGGAGCGGCGCGGTGTCGTGATCGAGTGGATGGACAGCGTCCGCTCCACCCGCCACCACACGACAAAGACCGCCGCGAGCGCCACCGCGAACCCGAGAGTCGAGACGAGGTACGGGACCTCGGCGACCACGTGCAGCACGTCGGCGGCCATCGTGCCGAAGACACTCACCATCAGCACCGCCAGCCAGTACACCCAGGGGACGTACCGGCGGGCCGCGAACTGCAGCGCGAGTGCCGCGAGGAACGCGAGCCCTGTCGCGCCGACCACGATCACCGGGTCGAACGCGGTCGCGAGGAAGTCCGACGCCGTCTCGCCCATCCCCGTCGTCAGCACCTTGAGGATCCAGAACAGCGCCGTCGCCTCGGGCACCGTCGAGGCGGCGTACCGGCCGGCGACGAGATGTGAGCGGATCCGAGGGAGCGGAGGGCGGCGCTGATCGGTGAGGTGCGTCATGCCGCCATGCTCGGGCAGCCTGCGGCACCCGGGCCTGGGGGCTTCGCCGGGTCCGTTGAACAAGCGCACAGCGACCCGCTCACCGGCAGCGCTGCCCGCTGCCTTCCGCCGTCATCTGGTCGGACGGTGCCCGGAGAAGCGCCGCCAACGGAACGACGGTGATGCAGCACGTTCGGTGTGCAGCCTGACCGCGAGCGGCGCCCAGACGATCAACGCCACCCCGGCGCCCAGGAGCAGCCCGCCGACGGTGTCGGAGATCCAGTGCGCACCGAGGTACGTGCGGCTGAGCATCATCGCCACCGTGTAAAGGGCTCCGGCGATGCGGACCCACCACAGCGGGAAGACGATCGCGAGGACCATCGCGGTCGTGGCGGCGTTCGCGCTGTGGCCGGAGGGGAACGAGCCGAAGTCGGCGTTCACGAGGATCTCCAGCGGCCGCGGACGCCCCACCGCGTTCTTGAGGATCTGCACCAGCAGCCCGCTCAGCGGCGCGGCGATCGCGAAGTACGTCGCCGCCCAGCGACCCCGCCAGACCAGCAGCGCCACGAACACGACGAGCGGGACCACGATCGTGCCGACGATCCCGCCGCCGAGGCTGTTCATCACCAGCAACGGCACCAGCCAGAACGTCGACCGGTGCTCGATGATCTCGTTCATCCACGCGGTGTCGAACCCGAACGGCTTGTCGTGCTCGCGGTAGAAGATCAGCGCGGCCAGAAGTCCCGTGAGCAGCACCGCGAGGCCCGCCGAGATCAGCGGCCAGCGTCGCGCCGCCCGATAGGCGATCGCACCGTCCGGTAGGGGTTCCCGGTTCGGCATCAGTGTCGTCCTCGTCTCTCGACGCGAAGCACGCCGCAGAAGTCCACGCTATGAACGAGCCGTCTGTGGCGGCGGCGGATTCCCCTGCATCCGTTGTGAAAGCACAGAGCCTCGACCCCATCAGCTCGGTACCGACCTGATCGCGTTCGGGTACTTCGGGTCGTTGTGAGCAAACACAACGCAGCACGGCGCATCCCGAGCCGCCGCCCACGTCCCGACTGAGACTCTGCGGGCATGGACATCTCAACGACGGCAGCACCGTCCCGCGGCCGGCGGCTGCTCAGCAAGGTCCCCGAGGTCACGATCTGGTTCTGGATCATCAAGATCCTCTGCACCACCGTCGGCGAGAGCTTCGCCGACTGGATCAACATGGTCCTCGGCGTCGGCCTCATCGCGACCGCCGTGATCTTCATCATCGTCACCGCAGTCGTGCTCGCGATCCAGATGCGGCTGCGCCGCTACCTGCCCGCCGCGTACTGGCTGACCGTCGTCGTCATGAGCGTCACCGGCACCCTGCTCACCGACATCCTCACCGACCAGCTCGGCGTCCCCCTCTGGGCCAGCTCCCTCGTCTTCTCCGTGCTGCTCGCGATCGTGTTCAGCGTCTGGTACTCGAAGGAGCGCACCCTCTCCATCCACAGCATCGACACCACCCCGCGCGAGGCGTTCTACTGGCTCACCGTCCTCGTCACCTTCGCGCTCGGCACCGCCCTCGGCGACTGGACCCTCGAGCTCACCGGCTGGGGCCCCGGCGTCTCGATCCTCTTGCCCCTCGCCCTGATCGCCATCGTCACGGGCCTCTGGCGCTACGGAGCGAACCCCGTCCTCGCGTTCTGGATCGCCTAAATCCTCACCCGCCCCCTCGGCGCCAACATCGGCGACTGGCTCGGCCTGTCCCCCGACGAGCAGGGCCTCGGGCTCGGCACCTTCGTCACCAGCATCATCTTCCTGCTCGCGATCCTCGCCACCGTCGTCTACCTCTCCCTCAGCAAGGCCGATGTCGACAAGGGCGCATCCGAGCACTACACCACGCCAGTCGCCCGCGAACGCCGTTCACTCGTCGCCTTCGCGGTCCTCGCCGTCGCCGTCGTCGGGCTGCTCGCCTTCACCAACAGCCAGCCGCACACCAGTCCGGCACCGGAAGGCGCAGCCCCGGCCTGCGATGCGTCGGGAACGCTGTCCGCAGCTGACGCGAAGGCATCCGTTCAGACCGACTTCCCCTCCGCCGACGTGCAGAACTTCCAGACGATCACCGCCGACACCCTCGCCCTCGTCACCAGCGGCGATCAGGCCGGCGCGAAAGCCCGCGCCACCGACCTTGAGACCGCCTGGGACGACGCGGAGCCCGCACTGAGCGCCGCGAACTGCCAGACGTGGACCTACGTCGACCAGCAGATCGACCCCGTTCTCTCCTCCGTCCGCGCCGGCAGCCCCGACCCGGTTGTCGAGAAAACGAGCATCCAGGACCTGCTGACCACTCTCGCCGGACGCTGACATGAGGCGTCAAGGTCTTCTTTTGCGACCCGAATCTGGCCTCCTCCGACCAATTGATCACTGCCGCCCTGCCCTGCCGCCGCCGCATCGGCATCAGCGCGACTCAACACATCGATCGGAACCGGTCGGTGACAAATCGGTCCGCTACTGAACCCATGCTCGAGCTCGTAGACGCACTCCGAGAACACGGGGCTGCCGACCAGGCCGGCGTCCGCGAGGTGCTCCACCCAGGGGTGCGAGCACTCACCACAGACCTCAGCGAGCAGAACCCGGAACCGGGCGCGGCGCGAACGGCGAGCGTCAGCTCGCCGTTCGCCACTGCGAGAGGCCGACCATCACGTGAGCGTAGCGAGCGCGCCACCAAGCAATCGCGCGCTTCGCCTCATACGCATCGCCTCTGGCGTCCCGTTTGGGGATTCCCATACGGACGGTAACTAAGGATCTATCCGGCGGTGATCAGCTCGCCGGGCGCACCGAGAGACGCGAGGTCGACATCGCCCTGTGACGTCAGGAGCTTTCCGCTGATCCCGTCGTAGACGGCGGTGAAGACGTCCACCCGATGGAGGTCGAAGCCATAGGGCACGTCTGTTCTCTCCGCGGGCGCGTGCACGGTCAGCGCCCAGACCGGCTCGTCCTGTGCGACCCAGTAGTGGTCCGCGAGAGCGGGGTCATAAGCGGCGAGCTCCTCGTACGTGGTTCCGACCGCGTAGATCGGGTACTGCTTCTTCTCCTCCGCACTGAGCGTCGAGAGCTGGACTCCGGTGCCGTTAGCCAGGTCGAGCGCCGGGTTCGTCAGCTGCTGGACGTCGATGATCGGTCCCTCAGAGGCGGCGGTGGCAATGGGGGTGCCCGGCGGACCCTCTGGCGGAACGGTGGGTGTCAGGGACTCCGTCATCTCTGTTGGTTCGGCAGGGGTCTCGGTGGTGATGGGGGTCGTGCTGGCGGTGGCGTCGATGGTGACGGGGCCGGAGCGGATGCGCATCGTCGTGGAGGTCTGGGTGAGGCTGACGTCCTCGGCGCCCAGCACGTCCATGAGCCACTGCTCTCGTTCGTCGGCGGCGTCGAGGCAGCCGACGTACGTCGTCGCGGGGCCTCCGGTGACCACCCACACGGAGGTCTGCAGGCCGGCGGACTGGAGGTCGTAGGTGAGCGTGTTGCAGGGACCGTCGACGCTGAGCTGCGACCGGCCGTCGGTGCCGGTGATGCGAAGGCTGACGGGGTGATCGAGCAGCCATCCGCCCGATCCCTGGTCACCGACGACCGAAGTGGTCTCGTAGACGAGCCTGGTCGCGACTTCGGCGCCGAGCAGTTCACCCGGCACCTGCGCCGTCGACGGCGACCCGGGGCTGCTGGCGCTCGTCGCGCATCCACTGGCGAGGAGCGCCGCGGAGAGGCAGAGGATTATGAGGGGGAGGACTCTCGCCCGCCTGACGGTCACTGGTCCACTCCGGTCTGCGTCGCGGGCGGGTTGGTGCAGTCGACCGCGGTGGTCAGTCCCGTGAATATCTCGATCCGGCCGCCCTTTTGGCACACCTGCGTTCCTGCGAGGGAGAACAAGGCGGCGTCCGTCCCGTCTGCGTCGGTCCCAGCGAGCGCAGCACACGCCGCTGCGAGCGACGCAGTGGACTGCTTCGCGGGCGTCTGAATCTCGCCCGACAGGGCGACGCCCTGCCCGTCCTGTTCCCAGCAGGTGACGGGCGCTGCGACCGGAGTGCCGCGCTCCGTCGTCACCGCCGTGAGGACAGCGACGCTGAGAATCGCGCCCGCGATGCCGGCGAGGGTCACCGCCGCGGCCTGGCCGAGACGTCGGCGGCGGCGGATGCGGTGCGCGAGGCGTGCGCTGATGCGCTCGAGCTGCTCGTCGCTCAGGTCAGGATCGTCCATGGTCTTCTGTCCGTTCCGTCAGGGTTCTCGCCAGTGATGTCCGCACCCGCGAGAGGCGGTTGCGGACAGTCCCGTGGGACAGGCCGAGGGAGCGAGCGGCATCGCTGTAGCTGAGGTCGTCCTCGATGCACGCCGTCCAGATCGCCCGGTCCGTCGCGCTCATCTGCTCGACCAGACGCCGCACGTCGAGCAGCCGGTCGCTCGTCTCCGCGTCGACGCCGCGAGAGGCGGTGTCGTCGGAGAGGGGCAGGTGGCGTCGGCGCTGCTCGCGGCGGTTGGTCGAGAAGCTGAGGTTGCGTACCGTGACCAGCAGCCAGGGCAGCACCGACTCCCCCACGATGCGCACGCCCGAGCGGCGCTGCCAGAGCAGGAAGAAGCTCTCCTGCACGACGTCCTCGGCATGACCGGCGTCCGCGAGGAAGCTTCCCGCGGCGCGGTAGACCGCGCGGCCGTGCATCCGGAAGAGAACGTCCAGCGCCGACGGGTCACCGCCGCGAAGACGATTTACCAGCGTCACCTCAGCAGCACCGACCATCCGACATCACCCCCTCAGTAGTGAATGCCCTCAGAGCACGGTTTCGTCTCAGGCGTCATTAACGAACTTTGTCGGTTCGACAGTGCCTCTGTGACCTATCCCCTACCGGACGCCCGCCAGATCATCATCCGCGCGCGACGGTCGGCCTGGCATCGCGCCGCCGTGATCATCGCTCGGGAGTCGAGGGACGGCCTTAAGGCATGTGGGAGGCGATGGCCGCGAGGGCGAAGCCGACGAGTGCGGTCGGCAACGCCAGGATGCACCAGACGATTTCCCACCCGTGGTGAGCATGGGCCCCGCTTGTCGCGCGAATGACGGTGAGGACCCAGACGCTGATAGCGCTGGTGAGGGCGACGATGCCAGCCGCGAGGAGGAAGGCTTTCCCTGCTGCGGCCTCCTCGTCGGTGGGCATCAATCCCATGCCGATTCCTCTCTCACTGATGGAGAGGTAGGTCAGCATGACGGGCGCGACGATCATCCCGAGGACGGCGATCGCGGCGATCACCGGACTCAGGGGTCCCTTCCGAGCGACGTCAACCACGCAGTGCACACTATCCGCGCGTCGCTAAGCCCCCCCTGCGAGCGGGCCGCTCGTCGTCCGGCATGGAGACGCCCTGCCGGACGCCCGCTGGACCATCCCCATACGGGACGCGCACAAGGCGCTCGGGTTCGCGAGACTGAACTGATGTCGGGGTTGCTGGTCATCGATCTCGTGTCGCGCGTGATCAGAGCCCGCTGCGGCCGAGCCGCGGCGCACGAGAGGTGACGCGCCCGACGTCGGGAATCAGCACGCCTCATGATTCACGGTGAGGGAGAACAGGACATCAACGGGCTGATCTGCGGCGTCGGCTCAGTGCCCAGACGAGCGCGCCCGCAAGGAGCACCGCGCAGGTCAGCCCGGCGACGTGCAGGACGAGCGAGAGCGTCCCGTTCTCGGGGAGCAGGAAGCCGTAGGGCACCCACCCGTCGGTCGCTCCGCGGACGAGCACGACGACGACCCAGACGATCGGGTAGGGCAGGACCACCCACAGCCGGCGCCAGGAGAGCGGCCCGCGGTCGTTGACGACGATCCAGTCGAGGAGGACGAGCGCGGGGAGCACCACGTGCAGGACGGCGCTGACCCAGGGCGGGGCCGTCCCGGTACCGGGAACGAGGGTGTTGTAGATCACGGCGACGACGATCGAGTAGGCCGTCGCCGCGCCGCGGACGTAGCTCAGCCACACGGGCGTCGGACGGCGGGCGAGCGCGACCGATCCGGCGACGATCAGCACCGCGCTCGCGAGCAGGCTGGTCTGGTTCGTGAAGTAGCCGAAGTAGTCGAACGGATTCGGGTCGCCGACCGCAATGCTCAGCGCGTAGGTGTGGAGGATCACCGCGACGGCGGCTGCACCGACGGCGATGCGCGCTACACCCACGAATGGGCGGGTCGGTGCCGGGGAACTCATCGGGTCAGCCTAGGAGCCGTCGGGCTTCCTGATGACCCGCAGCAGACCGGCTGACAGCGGTCAGCCCGCCGGCACCGTCCGCATCTCCTCGCCCACCGAGGTGTGCAGATCGCCGCTTCGACTGGGGCTCTGCACCATCGATGACTCTGTCCGAGTGCGAATGACGGGGGTCCGTGTCACCCTGACTGCATGGGTTAACTCCCGGCCGGCGCTGGGCTCTGCCTCTCCCCTTCGTCTCTTCCCAGCCGGTGCAGCACTGACGGGATCGGGCAGGCTCGCCTGGCTAGCGCTACCGAGGGGTGGGTGCTTGCATGGCCCTCATGTCGACCCCATTCACGCCTCAGCCCTCCTCGCCCCGCGCGGAACCGCACGACAGCGCGATTTCAGGGCGGCTGAACTGGTTGCGAGCGGGCGTGCTCGGCGCGAACGACGGCATCGTCTCGGTCGCCGCTCTCGTCGTGGGTGTCGCCGGAGCGACGACCGCCACGGCACCGATCCTGACGGCGGGCGTCGCAGGGGTCGTCGGCGGTGCGATCTCGATGGCGCTCGGCGAGTACGTGTCGGTGAGCAGCCAGAGCGACAGCCAGCGCGCACTGATCGCGAAGGAGCGGGTCGAGCTGGCCGAGGATCCCGACGGGGAGCTCGAAGAACTCGCCTGGCTCTATCGAGCGCGTGGCCTGACCCCGGAGACAGCGCATCAGGTCGCCCGCGAGCTGACCGAGAACGACGCTCTGACCGCACATCTGGAAGCGGAGCTCGGATTGAACGAGGAAGCGGTCGCCAGCCCGCTCGCCGCCGCCGGCGCCTCGGCGCTGGCGTTCCTCCTGGGAGCCGTGCTGCCGCTGCTGGCGATCCTGCTCCCTCCGCCGGACTGGAGGGTTCCGGTGACCTTCGCCGTGGTGCTGATCGCCCTCGCCGCGACCGGATACATCAGCGCACGGGTCGGCGGCAGCCCGGCTCTGCGCCCGATGATCCGCATCGTCGTCGGCGGCGCTCTGGCCCTCGCGGCGACGTTCCTGATCGGCCTGCTGCTCGGCACGTCCGGCGCAGTCTGATGTCCCGGATCCTCGTCGTCGAGGACGACCCGCAGATGGGTGCCCTCGTCGAGCGGGGACTGCGGGAGGACGGCTACGACGTGCAGCTCGTCGACAACGGCGTCGACGCGCTGATCGCCTTCACCGCGGGAGACGTCGATGTCGCCGTCGTCGACGTGATGCTGCCAGGGATGACCGGGTTCGAGGTCTGCCGACGGATGCGGGAGTCGGGCAGCACCGTCCCGGTCGTGCTGATCACGGCGCGGGACGCCGTCGAGGACCGGATCTTCGGGCTGGACTCGGGCGCCGACGACTACGTCACCAAGCCGTTCCACTTCGGCGAGCTGAGCGCCCGGATCCGCGCACAGATCCGGCGCCGAGCCAGCGGCCCGCAGCCAGTGGTCCAGATCGGAGCGCTGCGCCTGGATGCCCTGTCCGTGCGCGCGACGGTCCGAGAGCGTCCCTTCGCGCTGAGTGTCAAGGAGCTCACGCTGCTGCGCTTCTTCGCCGTGCATCTCGATGAGGTACTGACCCGGACGGAGATCCTCGCCGAAGTGTGGGGGTCTACGGAGACGTTCGAGCCGACCCTCGTGGATCAGTACGTCAGCTACCTCCGCAAGAAGCTCGCCCTCGCCGACACAGGCCTCCGGATCACGACCGTCCGCGGCGCCGGATACCGGCTGGAGCGCGCCGAGTGAGGTTGCTGCGCTCCCTGTCGATCAGCTCCCGGATCACCCTCGGCAGCCTCCTCGTCGCGCTGATCGGGGTCGGCGTGATCACCCTCGTGCTGCACGGGCAGTTCCGCAGCATCGTCGTCGCGTCCGAGGTGACCCTCGCCGAGGGCGACCTCGCCCCGTATCTCGCCGATCTGGGATCGGACCCGACCGAGACCCCCGACCCTCCGGCCGAGGGGATCCTGATCTTCGCGCGCGCTCCCGGCGGAGCGGTCCCCGTCGATACGATGCCGCACGACGTCCACGAGGTTCTGGAGCGCAGCACCGGCAGCGACGGCACCTCGACGGTGATGACCGACGAGGACGTCCGGTTCACGATCGTCTCCCGGACCCTGGACACGAGTGCGGGCACGTGGGAGCTGTGGGCGGCTCGCAGCGGCGCCGGCAGCGACCTGACCGTCGCGGCCCTGGACCGGACGCTGCTCGTCAGCGCCGCGGCCCTCGTGATCCTGTCCGCCCTCGCCGCATGGCTGCTCACCGGCGCCGCCCTGCGTCCGGTCGAGCGGATGCGCCGCACCGCCGCGTCGCTCGGCGACCGGCACGGCGGCGAGCTTCCCGTAGGCCCGGCGACTGATGAGCTGTCGGATCTGGCGGAGACGTTGAACGCGTTCATCGCCCGGACGCGGGACACCGCCGATCGGGAGCGGCAGATGGTGTCCGCGGCCAGCCACGAGATCCGCACGCCGCTGGCAGTCGTCATCACCCAGCTCGAACTCGCGCACCGGCACTTCGGCGACGCGGACGCCCTCGAAGAAGAGATCCGCGCCGCCGAGGGGTCCCTCGCCCGCCTGTCCCGCCTGGCGACGAACCTCCTGGAGCTCTCCCGGCTGGACGCCGCCCCGCCCGTCACCGCGCGCGCGACGGCGAGCGAGCTGGAGACCGAGCTGATGGACTCCGTCGACCGGCTGAGGACGATCACCGGCGGCACCGGCCCCGACATCGAGCTCGATACCGCGATCGAGCGCGCCGACGCGCCCTACCCGCTCTCGGTGAGCGCGTTCTCGCGGATCCTCGACAATCTCGGCGCGAATGCGATCGCCGCGACGCCTCCTGCCGGACGCATCACCCTCCTCCTCGAGCAGCACGATTCCACCCTCGAGCTGAGCGTCCGGGACACTGGGCACGGCATCCCGGAGGAGTTCGTGCCGCACGCGTTCGAGCGCTTCTCTCGACCCGACGAGGCGCGCACCAGCCGCGACGGCGGCAGCGGGCTCGGGCTCGCCCTCGTCGCAGCTCTCGTTGACACCGCGGACGGATCGGTCACCATCGAGAACTGTCGACCCGCCGGAGTGAGGGTGACGGTCGTGCTGCCCGAGCGGTGACATGTGAGACCTCGAACACGAATCGGACTCCGGCGGGGAATCGGCACGCATCCCTCATAGTCGACACCAAGACTCCCCCGCGACGGTAGGAGCGCGCCCCCGGAAACCCGAGGTCGGCGCATGCGACACCGACCGGAGGGCGCCGCCGTGAGCACCACGATCCGACCGACCAACGCACCCGCACCCCACGCGCCGACCACGCTGCGGCGGTCGCAGGCCGACCGCGAGCGATCCCTGCGTCGGCGCCTGCGTTCCGCGGACGCGCTCGTCACCGCCGGCTGGGTCTCGGTCGCCCTCGCCATCGCGCTCTACCTCGCAGCCGGCGGGCCCGCGGAGGCCACCGATATCGCCGGAGCTCTCACGGCCGCAGGGATCGTCGCCGGCCTCGTCGGCACCGACCTGATCCTGGTCATGCTCGTCCTCGCCGCCCGGATCCCCTGGATCGATCGCACCTTCGGCCAGGACACCGCGATGGCGCTGCACCGTCGCCTCGGCAAGCCCGCCCTGTCTCTGATCCTCGGGCACGGTGCCCTGCTCACCGTCGGCTACGCCCTCACCGACGGGCTGACGCTGTGGAACGAGACACTCGCTCTGTACTCCGGCGCCGACATGCTCCTGGCGCTGCTCGGCAGCACCCTGCTGGTGCTCGTCGTCGTCACCTCCCTCGTCGCCGTGCGCCGCCGCTTCGCGTACGAGGCGTGGCACGCGATCCACCTCCTCAGCTACGCGGCGGTCCTCGTCGCCGTCCCCCACCAGCTCTCCGCCGGCCAGGTCCTCGCCGGGAGCACCCCGCAGCGCGTCTACTGGCTCGCCCTCTACGTCCTGGCGTTCGGAGCGATCGCCGGGTTCCGGTTCGCGGTGCCCGTACTCGCCACCCTGCGGCACCGGATCCGGGTCGAGGCCGTCGAGACGATCGCCCCCGGCGTCTTCTCGCTCCACCTCTCCGGCCGCGACCTCTCCCGCCTCGGCGTGATCGGCGGGCAGTACGCGATCTGGCGGTTCTGGAGCCGCGGCACCTGGTGGCATGCGCACCCGATCTCCTTCTCCGCCGTCCCGACCGACACCCGCGCTCGGATCACCGTCCGCGCACTCGGAGCCGGGACCGACCGTCTCGCACGACTGCGCCCCGGGACCGCGGTCTCGATCAAGGGGCCCTACGGGATCTTCACCGACGTCGCCCGCACCGCCCCGCGGCTCGCGATCATCGCCGCCGGCATCGGCATCACCCCCGCCCGAGCGCTCCTCGAGCACGGCGGCCTCCGACCCGGCGAGGCCACCGTCCTGCTGCGCGCCACCGACGACTCCCAGACCTACCTCTGGGACGAGACTCGGACACTGGTCCGCAGCAGCCGCGGCGCGCTGTTCGGGATGATCGGCCGGCGGCCCGCAGGGCTGGCGACGTGGATGTCCGCCGAGTCCGTCGCCCGAGGTGTGACGATCACCTCGGCACTGCCGGGCCTGCTCGACTCCGACCTGTTCGTCTGCGGTCCGACCGCCTGGGCCGACCTCGTCGTCCGCGACGCGCGAGCGGCAGGCCTGCCCGACCGGCAGATCCACGTGGAGAGGTTCGACTGGTGAGAACACGAGCAGCAGTCGCCAGCGTCCTCGCCTCCCTCGCCGTCCTCGTCGTCGGCTGGCAGATGGGATCCGCCGGCGCCACCGGGTCCCCGCTCGCCACCGGGACGAGCGACACCACAGCCACGGAAGGAGCGGCTCCCGCGGTGACCACGCCGACCCCGGCCGGCGCCCCCGCCTCGACGACGCCCTCCGCCGGCGCGCCCACCGACCCGTCGGCCGGTACGAGCTCGACGGCCACTGCGAGCCCGTCCGCCTCGGCCGACGGCACGTGGACCGGCTCATCTGTTCCGACTCGCTTCGGCGCTGTGCAGGTCGCGATCACCGTCGCCGGCGGGCAGATCACCGACGTCACGGCCGTGCACCTCACGGACAAGGACGGCCGGTCCGTGTCGATCTCGCACCGGGCCGCGCCGATCCTGCGTCAAGAAGTCCTCGCCGCCCAGTCCGCGAACGTGCAGGCGGTCAGCGGAGCGACCTACACCAGCGACGGGTACCTCACCTCCCTGCAATCGGCGATCGACCAGGCCGGACTCTGACCGTGCACACGTTCACGACGATGGGCACCGTCGTCAGCCTGCGCGCCGCCGACGACACCCCGGTCGGCGACGTCGAAGCCGTCTTCGCCGACGCCGACGCCCGCTTCAGCCTGTACCGGCCGGAGTCGGAGGCGTCCCGGATCGCCCGCGGCGAGCTCGCGCTGACGGCCGCGTCCGAGCAGATGCGGACCGCCTACACCGAATCGCTGCACTGGCGAACGGCGACGGACGGCGCCTTCACCCCGCACCGGCCCGACGGGGTCATCGACCTCGCCGGAACCGTCAAAGCGACCACCATGGCGCACGCGGCCCGGCTGCTCGGCGACGGCGAATGGCTCCTCGATGTCGGGGGAGACGTCCTCACCTCGCCCGCCGACAGCTGGACGATCGGGATCGTGGATCCCGGCGACCGGCAGGCGCTGCTCTGCATCGTCCCCCTCGGCGACGGTCGCCGCGCGATCGCCACCTCCGGGACCGCCGAACGCGGAGAGCACGTCTGGCGCCGACCTGCCGAGCCCGGTGACGTCCCCTTCGTGCAGGTGTCCGTGATCGCCGAGGACTTCGTCACCGCCGACGTCCTCGCGACCGCGATCCTCGCCGGCGGCGTCGGGACGCTCGACACCGTCACCGACCGCTTCGACGTCGACGTCCTCACCATCGACGCCGCCGGTGCCCTTCTCGTGACCGACCGGCTCCGCCGCCTGATCGCACCGGCGAGCCGGCACACGTCCTGACTCCGCTCGGTCGGCTCCTCGCATATCGGCGGTGAAGCGGGGAGTCGGCTCGGAGGACGGGCGAGTGATCGTTCGAGGGCTCACACGAACACGTCCAACGGCAGAGCGCGCAGGGCGGGGCGCGTTAGCGTCACGAGGACAGCCCCCCTCTCGACCGAAGGCGCCCCCGATGAACGACTGGCAGATCAACGGCCTCCCCCTCCACCCGCTCCTCGTGCACGCCGTCGTGGTTCTGCTCCCCCTCGCCGCACTGATGCTCATCCTCGGCAGCCTCTGGCCGGCCGCCCGCCGCAAGTTCGGGATCCTCACCCCGATCATCGCCCTCGCCGCGCTTATCGCCGTCCGGCTCACCCCGCAGGCCGGTGAAGCGCTCGAACGACAGACGGAGCCGTCCGCGATCCTCGAGAAGCACACCGAGCTCGGCTACCACCTGCTCCCCTGTGCTGCCGGCCTGTTCCTCGTCGCCCTGGTCCAGTGGCTCTGGTTCCGCCGCACGCGACGAACCGAGGACCGAGCCGCCACCACCCGCCGCCCCCTCGTCGGAATCGTGCTCGCCGTCGCAGCGATCGCCATCTCCGTCGGAGCGACCATCGACGTCATCCGCATCGGCGACTCCGGCGCACAAGCAGTCTGGTCCGACTCCACCTCGAGCACCAGCACCGATCAGGCACCCGCGCCCGATAGCGACGACGACTGACCCACCCGATCTCGGGCACTGCCCTCTCCGGCTGACACCGCCCCCTCTTCGCAGGAGGATGGTGTGAGTTCCTCAGCACTCGACGCCATCTGCGAGGTCCTCGGCTGCCAGGTGGGCGACATCCTGACTCACGTGCCGGACGACGTCGGGAGCAGTACGGATCGGCTCGGTGACCGAGCGGCCCGCTGACACGTCGCACCTCGGTGGTCGACTGGTCACCGCGGGCGTCGTCCAGCTGGTGGCCGTCGTCGCGCTCAATGTGCTGGGGCCGATCGTGCCCGTCTGAAGGATCTCCGGCCCGAGCGCTCAGGGTCCACTGCGGTCCCCGATCTGTCGCCTCTGCTCCGCTGGGCGATCGCCGCGGCGGTGTTCCTCGTCTGGGCCTGGTCGACGGCGTGGCCGGCCGGCCCGGAACGCACCCGCGACCTCGCCCGCCACGAGGACCGGTCCCGGAAGCTGGTCGACTCGCTCATCATCGCCGCCACCTTCTTCAGCCTCGTCCTCGTGGTCGTCGCACTCCTCCGCAGCCAGCAGAAGGACCCCGTCGGATCCGCGGCCGCGATCCTCGCGGTCGTCGGGGTCGTCGCGGCCTGGGCGCTCGTCAACACCGTCTACGCCTTCAAGTACGCGCGCATGTACTACCTCGACGACCGCCACCGCTTCGACTTCGACCAGGACGAGGACCCGTCCTACAGCGACTTCGCCTACACCGCGTTCTCGATCGGGATGGCCTACAGCGCGAGCAGCATCACCCAGTCCTCCACCCCCTCACGCCGCGTAGCCCTGGCCCACGCCCTGCTGTCCTACTTCTTCGGCACCTTCGTCGTCGCCGTCGCCATCAACCTCATCACCGGCCTCACCCAGGGAGGGTGAGGATCGCCGCACATCCGCAGGCAGGAGTGTCGGAGCTCGATACTGATGTCATGGCATCACCGCTCGTCTCCGACGTCGCTCACTCCGGTCTCACCGTGGCCGACCTCGACGACGCGCTGGTGCTGTGGTGCTCCGGTCTCGGGTTCGTGCTCGAGCGCACCTTCACGCTCGACGTGGAGGTCACGGCGGCGACCACCGGCGTCCGTGGAGCCGTGATCCGCGCAGCGACGGTGACCCTCGGCCCCCACCGTGTGGAGCTGCTGCAGTACGACCCGCCCCGACAGCTCGAGTCCGCCGGCTCGCCCGCACAGGTCGGCACGGTGCACATCGCGCTCACGGTCTCGGACCTCGATCGTGTCCTCGAGCTCTGCGCTGGACACGGTTGGAGACCGGTCGGGACACCTCACCGGATGACCGCTGGCGCCCGAGCCGGCACGCGCATCATCTACCTCGAAGGTGCCCTCGGCGGATTCCTCGAACTGATCGCGCCCCCGCAGCTCCCGTAGGCCGCGTCGGCCGATCGCGTCGAGGGCCCGATCTCTCAGCCCGCCAACCTCGCCATCCACTCCTCCACCGCGTCGGGCGTGCGCGGCATCGCCGCCGAGAGCAGGATCGACGACGTCTCCGTGACCACGAGGTCGTCCTCGATCCGGATGCCCAGCCCCCGCAGCTCGGCGGGGACCGTCAGGTCGCCCGGCTGGAAGTAGAGGCCCGGTTCCACGGTGAGCGTGTGGCCGGCCGCGAGCACTCCGCCGAGGTACGTCTCGTGCGGAGCGTGGTTGCAGTCGTGCACGTCCATCCCGAGCATGTGCCCGGCGCGGGAGATGCTCCACCGGCGGTGGTACGACGCGGACGGGGCCATGGCCTCGTCGACGGAGCAGCGGATCAGGCCGAGGTCGATCAGCCCCTCGGTGAGGGCTCGCCCGCACGCGTCCTGGTAGTCCTGGAAGCGCACTCCCGCGCGCAGGGAGTCGATGCCGGCCTGCTGCGCGCGCAGCACGATCGAGTACACGTCCCGCTGCAGCGGGGTGAACTCCCCGCTGACCGGGAAGGTCCGGGTGATGTCGGCGGCGTAGAGCGAGTGCAGCTCGACCCCCATGTCCATCAGGACGAGATCGCCCTCGGCGAGGGGCCCGGTGTTCCGCGTGTAGTGCAGGGTCGTGGCGTGCGCTCCCGAGGCGACGACCGATCCGTAGGCCGGCCCCTGTCCCTCGACCAGGGCGCGGCGGGCGAAGGTGCCCTCGAGGTAGCGCTCGCCGCGGGGCATCGCGCGGGCGACCGGCCACGCCTCGAGGCAGTCGTCGAAGCCCCGCGCCGTGCCGTCGACGGCGAGCTGCAGCCGTCCGATCTCCCAGTCGTTCTTGATCAGGCGCAGCTCGTCGAGCGTCGCCTTGAGCACGAGGTGCGGTCCGAGCTCCGGCCCGCAGATGCTCCGCACCAGCTCGTCGACGCTCTCGTCGAGGGTGGGCAGGACCCGGATGCGCCGGGCCCGCCGCGCGGCCCGCTCCACGTCGCGGGTGAAGTCGGCCAGCGGCCGGGTCTCGATGCCCAGCGCCGCCTGCGTCTCGGCGAGCGACGGCCGCGGCCCGACCCAGAGGTCGCCGAGCGCGTCGTTCTGCCAGAACTCGTCTCCGTCGCGGCCGGAGGGAGCACGCAGGTACAGGATCGAGCCGGCCTCCCCTCCCGTCGTGTCGACGACGAGCACGCTCTCGGCGACTCCGTTGCCCGTCAGCCACACGTGGTCGGTGCCCGGGCGGAAGCGGTGGTCGCTGTCGTTCGAGCGCACCCGCGGCAGGCCGGCGGGGATGATCAGCAGCTCGGCGGGCAGCGCCTGCGCCAGTCGCGACCGGCGCTCCGCGGTGTAGGCGAGCACCGGGTCGTCGGGGTCGATCACCGGCTCCGGATCGGCCCAGCCGGCGGTCATGAACGCGCCGTCCCCGGGGAGCGGGCTGCGGTTCACGGCCCTCGGCATGCTCCAGAGTGCGGACTCCTCTGCCCGGGCCTCCTCCACCGCGCTCACGCGCCCGTCCGCTCCAGCGCGTCGGGCAGCTCCTCGAGCCAGGCCGCCCGGTCGGCGTCGAGTGGAGCCAGCGGCAGCCGCCCCAGGCCGTCCGGCAGCGGGATCGCCGCGAGCAGCGCTCGCGTGTACGGGTGCAGCGGGCTCTGCCACACCGTCTCGGTGTCCCCCGACTCCACGACCCGGCCGCGGTACATCACGAGCACCCGGTCGGCGATGCGCCGGACCACCGAGAGGTCGTGCGAGATGAACAGCATGCCCGCGCCGGCCTCGACGCTGAGCGAGCGCATCAGCGCGGCGACGCTCGTCTGGGTCGAGGCGTCGAGGGCCGAGATCGGCTCGTCGGCCACGAGCATCCGCGGCCGCGCCGCGAGGGCCCGCGCGATGGCGATGCGCTGCTTCTGGCCGCCGGAGAACTCGTGCGGGAACCGGCTCGCCATCGCCGGGTCGAGCCCGACGCGGCGCAGCCAGTCGGCCGGATCCGAGCCCTCGGCGCCCCGGGCGAGCGCCGCCCGGACGCCGTCGCCGATCTGCTCGCCGATGCGGCGACGGGGGTTGAGCGAGGAGTTCGGATCCTGGAAGACCATCTGCATGCCGGTCATCACCGGACTGCGCCGACGGAGTCCGAGCGCGGGCACGTCGACGCCGTTCAGGCGCACGTCGCCACCGCGGCGCTTCTCGATGCCGACGACGGCGCGCGCGAGGCTCGACTTTCCGCAGCCGCTCTCGCCGACCAGCGCCACGACCTCGCCGGCCGCCACCCGGAAGCCGACCCCGTCGACGGCACGCAGCGGCGGTCTCCGCTCGTACTCGACGACGATGCCGTCGGCCTCGAGAACCACTCCCGCGCTCATCGCGCACCCCTCTCGACGTCGCCTGCCGTGGCCGCGCCCGGATCGTCCGCGGCGGCGGCCCTCTCGTGCCCCTCGACGAGCTCGGCGACCAGCTCCTCCGGGCTCTCCTCGAAGCTCGAGCCGGGCAGAGCCGCGAGCAGCGCCCGCGTGTACTCGTCCTCGGGCGCGGTGAACAGCCGCTCCCGCGGAGCCGACTCGACGACGAGCCCCCGGCGCATCACCGTCACCTCGTCGGCCACGGCGCTCATCACGCCGAGATCGTGGGTGACGAGCAGGATGCTCAGCCCGCCGTCGTCGACCAGCTCCCGCAGCAGCTGCAGCACTCCGGCCTGCACGGTCACGTCGAGCGCGGTCGTCGGCTCGTCGGCCAGCAGCACCGAGGGCTCGCACGCGAGCGCCACCGCGATCGCGATGCGCTGCCGCTGACCGCCGGAGAACTGGTGGGGGTAGCGCCCGAGGGAGGCCCGGGCGTCCGGCACCCGCACCCGCTCGAGCAGGGCCTCGGCCCTGGACCGCGCGGCCTCCTTGCCGAGACCGAGGTGGTGGCGCAGGTGGTCGGTGAGCTGGCGGCCCACGGTGAGCTGCGGGTGCAGGCTCGTCGACGGGTCCTGGAAGACCATGGCGACCCGGCGTCCGCGCACCGTGCCGAGCACCTGCCGGGACGCGCCGACGAGCTCCGTCGTGCCGTCGCCGGTGTCGTCGGCGAGGCGGATGCTCCCGCTGGCCGTCATCGATCCGGGCAGCAGTCCGAGCACCGCCAGGGCGGTCATGGTCTTGCCCGAGCCCGACTCGCCGGCGAGACCGTGGATGCCGCCGCGGCGCAGCGCCAGATCGATGCCGTCCACGACGGCGTGGCTGCGGGTGCGGATGCGCAGCCCGCTGATGGTCAGTGCGTCGCTCACAGCGTGGCGCCTCCTCCGCGGATCGTCTGCGACCGCGGGTCCAGGGCGTCGCGCAGGGCGTCGCCGACGAAGTTGAACGCGATGACGACGGTGAGGATGGCCAGGCCCGGGAAGACCCCGATCCACCACGCATCGAAGTTCTGGATGGCGTCCGACACCATCGAGCCCCACTCGGCGGTCGGCGGCTTCGCGCCGAGCCCGAGGAACGACAGCCCCGACAGCAGGAGGATGGCCGTGCCGATGTCGAGGCTCGCGAGGACGAGCACCGGGCCGACGATGTTGGGCGCGATGTCGCGGACGAGGGAGCGCAGCGGCGAGAAGCCGAGCAGCTGGCCGGACACGACGTAGTTCGACGAGCGGAGGCCGAGGACGAGACCGCGGGTCAGCCGGGCGTAGGACGGCCATGACACGATCAGCGCCGCGAGCACCGCGTTCAGGAGCGACGCTCCGAGCGCGGCCGCTATCACCATCGCCAGGATGACCGTGGGGAACGCCATCACGAGATCGGTGATGCGCATCGCGACCTCGTCGACCGCACGGCCGAGGAATCCGGCGACGGATCCGACGATCGCGCCGATCAGCACCGACATCACGACGAGCAGCAGGGCGAGCGGGATCGTGACCCGGGCACCCCAGATCACCCGCGAGAACACGTCCCGGCCGAGCGCGTCGGTCCCCATCAGCGTGCCCTCGCCGGGCGCCTGGAGGAGGGGCAGGTCCTGCGCGAGCGGATCGTGCGGGGCGATGACGGGGGCGAGCACGGCGATGAGGATCCAGAGCACGCCGACGGCGGCGCCGAGGAGTCCGAGCGGCGCCGACCAGCGGCCCAGGCGCAGGCGGGGGCGGCGCAGGCGGAGGCCGGGGGCGGCGACCGGGTCGAGCACTCCGGCACCGACGCCGTCGCGCGGACCGGCCGGAGCGCCGTCGCGCGGATCGGACCGGGTGGTTCGCGGATCCGTCACGAGGCCAGCCTCACTCTCGGGTCGAGCACGCCGTACAGCAGGTCGACGATCAGGTTCACGAGCAGGTACATCACGCCGATGAGCAGGCCGACGCCCATGATGCCGCGCAGGTCGAGGTGCGACGCGGCCTGGTAGGCGTAGGAGCCGATCCCGGGCCAGCCGAAGACCGCCTCGACGAGCACGGTGCCGCTGAGCAGGCTGCCGAAGGCGAGGCCCACGACGGTGAGGATCGGGATGCTCGCCCCGCGCAGCACGTAGGAGAAGGTGACCGCGCGGTTCGGCAGCCCCTTCGCGCGGGCGGCCCGCACGTAGTCCTGGTCGAGGATCTCGAGCACCGCGGTGCGCACGAACCGGGTCAGCAGGCCCACCGTGTAGAGCGTCAGGACGAGGACGGGGAGGAAGAGGTGCGACGCCGCGTCGAGGAAGGTGTCGAGCTGGCCGGCGAGCAGGGCGTCGACCGTGTAGAGGCCCGTCACCGTCGGCGGCGTGGTGAAGTCGCTGCTCAGCCGGCCGGATCCCGGCGCGATCCGGAGCTGGAAGTAGAGGACGTAGTAGAGGACCAGCGCGAGCCAGAAGGTCGGCACGCTGAGGCCGGCCAGCGACACGACGCGCAGAACGTGGTCGGAGGCCCTGCCGCGCCGGTAGGCGGCGACGGTGCCGAACAGCACGCCGACGATCACGCTGAGCACGATGGCGCCGAAGGCGATCTCGAGGTTGGCCGGCAGCGCCTTCGCCAGGTCGGCGACCACCGGGTTGTGCGTGGTGGTGGAGACGCCGAGGTCGCCGTGCAGCAGGTTGCCGAGATAGGTGAAGTACTGCACGACGAGCGGCTGGTCGAGACCGTACTGGGCGCGGAACTGCGCGACGATCTCCGGATCCTCCGCAGCGCGCTGGCCGAGAGCGGCCGCCACGGGGTCGCCCGGCACGAGGTTGGTCAGGATGAAGGTGACGAGGGTCACGCCCACCACCAGCAGCAGCGAGGTGAGCACGCGGCGGAGCGCGTAGCGGAGGAACGGGTGGGCCGCCCGGCCCCCGCGCTGACGCGGGGTCCGGACGGCCGTCGTGGTGGTGGACACGGGCTACTGCGCGGTGAGGGCCGCGATGTCGATGGTCCACACCGCGTTGTAGACGACACCCGAGACGTCCTTCGCCGCGGCGATGTTGTTGCCGGGCTGGAGCAGCGGGATGAAGGGGCCGTCGGCGTTCAGCGCGGTCTGCAGCTCCTCGAAGCGCGACTGGCGCTCGTCGTCGCTGCCGCCGGTGGCCGCGGCGTCGGCCAGCGCCGAGATCGCGGGGGCCGCACCGTCGGTCCAGCCGGAGCGGAGACCCACGACGTCGCCCGGGGTGAAGACGAGGTAGTCGCTCGGGTCCGGGTAGTCCGGGCCCCAGTACCAGAGGCCCATGGTCTCGGTGCCGTTGCGGTAGGCGTCGAGCTCGGTGGCGACGGGGGCCGGGGCGAGCTCGACGGTGATGCCGGCGTCCTTCAGCTGCGACTGGATGCGCTGCGCGATGGTCGGGAAGTCGATGCCGTTCAGGCTGATGTCGCTCGGGAAGTTGAGCGTCACGGACTCGCCGGCGTAGCCGCTCTTCGCGAGGTCAGCCTTCGCGGCGTCGAGGTCCTGGGTGAGCGCGCCGCTCTCGGGCAGGGCGCCGAGCAGCATGCTCGGGATGACGCCGGACGCCTGGGCGGTGCCGTTGCCTGCGATCGAGACGAGGTCGTCGTAGTCGACGGCCTCCTTCACAGCCTTCACGAAGTCGGGGTTCGACGTGATCGCCGAGACGCTCGGGTTCTGGTTGAGCAGCAGGAAGATCACGTTCGCCGACGGGTCGCTGGTCACCGCGACCGAGTCGCCGAGCGCCTCCGCCTGAGTGCCCGAGAGGTCCAGCGCCACATCGGCGCTGCCGCCCTCGACGTTGATCTTCTGGGTCGCACCCTCGACGTTCTGGATGACCACGCGGCCGTAGCCCGGGGCGTCGCCGTCGTAGTTCTCGTTCGCGGTCAGCACGACCTGCGAGGCGAGGTCGAGCGTGTCGAGCACGTACGGGCCGGAGCCGGCGGAGGTGGTGTTGAGGAACGTCTCGGCGGTGTCGGTCTCGTCGGTGGTGCCGCCGTTCTCCTTCACGACCTTCGAGTTCAGGATGCCGAGCGCCGGGTTCGCCAGGATCGCCGGCAGGGCGGGCGTGGGGTTCTCGGTGGTCAGCACCACCGTCGTGTCGTCCTTCTTCGTGACGGTGACGCCGTCGAGGAGGAACGAGGGGTTGCCCTTGAGGCCGATCACGCGCTGCAGCGAGAACACCACGTCGTCGGCGGTCATCGCGGTGCCGTCCGAGAAGGTGTGCTCGCCGTTCAGGGTGAGGGTGAAGGTCTTCGCGTCGTCGGCCTGCTCGAGGCTCGCGAGGCCGTCGACGACCTGCGAGACGTCGCCGCCCTCGAAGGTGAGGAGGGTCTCGTAGAGCGCCTTGTCGACCATCTGGCCGGTCGGCTCGTACATGCGGCCCGGGTCGGCGGTCTTGAGGTCGAACGCCTTGTTGATGGTGAGCGTCGCGCTGCTGCCGTCGGCGGTGTCGACGCGGCCCGAGGAGCAGCCCGCCACCAGAAGGGCGAGGGAGACCGCCGCAGCGGCGATCACCACTCGCGTCGGGGCGGAGCGCGGGGTGCGGGTGGAGCGGACAACCATGGAGGCCTCCTGGCGAGGGTTCGGCTGGACGTGTTGCGAAACGATGGCACATCGCGACGCACTCCGTTTCCAGAGGGCCGCTATCGTGGACGAACTGCCACCGGCAGCGACGAAGGAGTGGATTATGTCGATCACCGATCCGGCCGCCGGTGCGGTCGCTGGACAAAGCGCGGGCGGGCTCGACGACCTCAATCTGCGCATCCTCGCCGTCCTGCGCGAGAACGGGCGCATCTCGATGTCCGCCCTGGCCGAGCGGGTGAACGTCTCGCGGGCGAGCGTCTACAACCGGGTCGAGCAGCTGACCGCATCCGGCGTCATCACTGGATTCTCGGCCCTGGTCGATCCGGGAAAGGTGGGGCTCGACGTCTGCGCCCTGGTGTTCGTGACGGTGCATCCGCAGTCGTGGCACCGGTTCCGCGAGGGCATCCTCCAGATGCCCGACGTGGAGTACTGCTGCATCACGACCGGCGAGCACGACGCGATGCTCCTGGTCCGCTCGCTCGACATCGGCGGCGTGCACGACTTCGTCACCGGCGTGGTCGCGGCCCGGCCCGAGGTGAAGTCGGTGGTCTCGGTCGTCGTGCTCGACGAGGTGGTGCGCAAGGCCTACCTGCTGCCCTCCGACATCCCCGACCGCTCCGGATCGACGAACCGGCTCGGCATGACGCGGTTCACCACCGCGGGGAACGGCCGCGACGCGGCGCGTTGAGCGTCAGACCTCGACGCAGATGCTGACGTGGTCGTCGCCGTCGATCTCGAACTCCTCGACGAGCCGCAGCAGGCCCTCCCCGTCGAGCTCGACGCGGCTGCCGCCGGTGCCGCTGACCACGGTCCCGCCGTCGATCAGCTGGTGCACGAACGAGACCTGCAGGGCGTCGCCGGTGCGCGTGCCCACGAACCGGCCGAAGGTCACGGTGTCGCCGACGTAGTCGCCCCAGACCACTCCGTCGCGCTCGGAGTAGTGGAACCGCGACGGCGACTCCGGGTCGACCGCACTGTTGGTCGAGGAGGTCATCACGAACTCGCGGCCGTCGAGACTGGGGGCGGTGGTGGCGTCGTTCACGTCATGGAGTATGCCGGAGAGGTCGAGGTGTCCTGGCCGCACGCCGGTTTCGTCTCGTTCTTCGGGTCCGCGACCCCCGGGGCTGGACGAAAGCGCCGTCTGCGGGTCTCTCGACGGTCCATTCGTCTGCGATCCTCCGCCGCCCGTCCCGATCCACCGAGCGACTCCGGGATCGGACGGGCGATCTCCGCGGACAGGCGGCGGCGAGGCGTCCGGACTTCCCTTGCCGCCTCGATACTCCATCGACTCGTCCGTGATCGGAAACTTTCCCGTACTCTCAGGACCCGTACGGGGAATGAACCGGGGGCTCATCCGCATCCGGTTCGAATTCGACATCTTGGGGGCGCAATGGATCCGCAGCAATCGGTGAACAGTGATCGCGCCGTGTGCGCCCACGCGAGGAGCGGCGGATGACCGGGTCGAGTGCGACCGGCGCCGTGGTGAAGCGCCCCGAGTCGCGGGAGTGGATCGACTTCGCCAAGGGCGTCGCGATCAGCCTCGTCGTGCTCTACCACTCGTCGTTGTTCCTCGGATTCTTCGACCTCGCGGGGTACGTCCCGAAGCTCCGGACCGTGCTCCTCTACTTCCCCATGCCCGTGTTCTTCTTCATCGCGGGCCTCACGGCCGCCCGGATGCTGACGTGGACGTTCGCCGAACTGTGGCGCCGCCGAGTTCTCGCGCTGGTGTACCTCTACCTGCTGTGGTCGTTCATCCGGGTCGTCTTCTACCTCATCGTCCCGTTCTCACGGTCGGAGGCGACGTCGCCGACGGACCCGCTCAACGTGCTGGTGCTCCCCATCCTGCCGTCGAGCAGCTACTGGTTCATCTGGGCTCTCGCGATCTTCAGCATCCTCGCCTGGCTGATCCGCAAGGTGCCCCGGTGGATCCAGCTCTCGGTGGCCGGGCTGCTGGCCGTCGCGGCGACGACCACCGGCCTGCTGGACACCGACAACATCGGCTGGGACCGGGTGCTCCAGAACTTCATCTTCTTCCTCGTGGCGATGTTCATCCCCCGCACGTTCTACCGCTTCGCCGCTCGCGTGAAGCTCTGGCAGGCGCTCGCGCTCGCGGTGGCCTACCTCGGCATCATCGCGGTGATCGTCGCCTTCGACGCCAACCGCATTCCGGGCGTCATCCTGATCGCCAGTTCGGTCGCGATCATCGCGGGCATCGCCGGCTCCCAGTACCTCGTCAAGGTCCGCGCACTGAAGATCTTCGTCACCATGGGGCAGCAGAGCTTCCAGATCTACCTCCTGCACCTCTTCGTGATCGCGGTCGTCGTCGCATTCGTCCCCCTGCTCGGCGAGACGAATGTCCCACCCCTTCCGGCGACGGTCTTCCCGGTCGCCCTGACGGTGTTCTCCCTCTGGGCGTCGCTGTTCATCTTCCAGTCGCTGCGGCGCTTCTCCTGGCTGTGGGTGAGCCCGTTCAGCACCGGCAAGTCCCAGAAGAAGCGCCTCGCCGCCAGGAATGCGAGATCAGCCGAGGTCCAGCCCACCGCGGTCGAGTCCGCAGCTCCTGTCGCCCCGGCCGATGAGCCCGCTGACGCGGGGACTGCGGGCAGACCGGAGAAGGACTGACCAGCGAGCACGTCCCGGGCGACTCCCCGGGCGGCCCTTCTGCAGGCCCGAGTCGTCTCGGGTGCTGGTGAGTCCGCGTCAGACCGGGCCGGCCCGCACTGCTCGGTCTCGGGCGAGCCGAGGGAGCAGTCGGACGAGGACGACCATGCCGACGAGTTCCACGAGGGTCTGCGTGACGACGACGACGGGCGCGAGCGACAGCGGTGCCGGGAGCGCGAGTGCGAGGGGCAGCACGACGAGCGAGTTGCGGGTCGCGCCGCTGAACACGAGGGCGCGCGTCGCGGTCACGTCGAGTCGGAAGACGCGTCCAGCACCCAGCCCCAGAGCGGTCATGACCACGAGGAATCCCGCGTAGAGCGGGACGAGGACGAGAAGCCGGCCGGCCGAGGCGCCCACGGCGCCGGCCTGGGAGGCGACGACGGTGAAGAGCGTGGCCGTCATGAGCGGCACCATGAGCCCGAGCATCGTGGACTCGACGATCCGGCCGGACACGTGTCGGCGCGCGAGGGCCTGCACCAGCCCGGCCGCGGACAACGGCACCACGATCAGCAGCAGGAACGCCCGCGCGAACGGACCGGCGTCGACCACCGCCACCCCCGCAGGACCGATGAAGAGCAGCAGATACACGGGGAGGAGGAGGATCTGCGCGAGCATCAGCAGCGGTGCGGCGGCGAGCAGTCGGTCGGACGCCCCTCCGGCGAGCCCGGCGAACACGATCACGTAGTCGATGCACGGCGTCAGGAGCACCAGGAGGACCCCGAACAGCAGCACCGGAGTGTCGGCGACGAATCGGGACAGCCCGTAGGCGACGAGCGGCACGACGACGAAGTTCAGCACCCCGACCGCGGCGAGGAAGCGGCCGTCGCGCAGAGATCGTCCGATCGCGGCGAACGGGACCCCGAGGAACGTGGCGAACAGCAGCAGCGCGAGCACCGGTTCGATCGCGACCTCGAGGTGGTGCGCGGCGGGCAGCAGCAGTCCGAGAGCGGCGCCGGCGGCGATCGCGGCGAGGTAGAGCGGGATCTGGCGGCGCTCGAGCCAGGCGACGAGCGCTCTCACGACAGCAGGTCGGCGAGAAGGAGAGGCACGGGTGCAACGGTAGAGGTCCGAACCGCTTGAGGGTCGCTGCTCTGCCGCTCGTCGCGGCGGAGGGGCTTCTCCCTCGACCCCGCCCCGGTGAACGGACCGGGTCGAGACCTTCGACGATGCGGCACAGCCAGGATCCGCTCCCGCACGGTCCTCCCCGTGAGACGCGCCCAGGACGAGACGCCGTCAACAGCTCTTTCCTGCGTCACTCGACGGTCCGCATAAGCTTTCGCAACTTCTGGTGCAGAGGTGTCGGAAAGATACGAACGCATCATGTCGCATCAGGCGCAAAAGGCTCGAAGAGCTCAGAGGTATTGAGGCCTCGGCCAGTTAATGCTTTAATCCACATCGAACCGGTTCGATGATCTATGCAGCACTGGGCGGACAGGTTCGACCAATCGCTCGATCAATGGAGATACAGCAGATGAACAGATCCATCGCTCTACGCGAGACGCCTCCCACGGATGCCGACCGGCGACAGCGCCGTCGGATCCGCGGGCGTCGTGTCCTCGCAGCAGTCGTCTCAGCGGCGGTCGTCGCAGCGGGGAGCGTCCTCGCCGTAGGCGCTCCCGCGGAAGCGGCACCCGGAGCCGCAGCCACGCTCGTCGTGGAGGCCGACCAGCCCTTCCGTCCCGTCACTCACATGGCCAGCGGGTCCCTGTACGGACTGGCGAGCGCCGGCGTCCCGTCCCTCGACAAGATCCTTCCCATCAAGCCGCACACCTTCGTGCAGAAGCCCGAGGGGGGCACCCAGCAGCCGACCGGTGACGCCCTGTCGGTCGCCGACACCGCGAAGTCGGCCGGTGCGGGCGTCGTCGTCCGCCTGGTGGACTACCTGCCCGGCTGGCCCTATCGATACGACAAGGCCTCCTGGCTCCCGGCCGTCGAGAAAATGGTCGAGGACACGCAGGCATCCGGCAAGACGAACATCGTCGCCTATGCCATCTGGAACGAGCCCGACATCACCTGGCAGGCGTCGAACGGCTCCTTCTTCGATCTCTGGACCGAGACCTACCGTCTGATCCGCACCCTCGACCCCGAGATGCCGATCCAGGGCCCCGCCTACTCCGACAACATCACGAACATGCGCGCGTTCTACGAGCACGCGAAGGCGACCGACACCCTCCCGGACGTCCTCGAGTGGCACGAGCTGATCCGCTCCTCGAAGATCAAGGGCGACGTCGAGAAGGTCCGGGCCATCCTCGACGACCTCGACCTCCCCGAGCCGCCCATCGACATCACCGAGTACGCGGCACCCGCCGAGGTCGGCCTGTCCGGCCCGCTGGTCGGGTACATCGCGAAGCTCGAGCGCTACGGGATCACCCGCGCCGAGCTCCCGTTCTGGAACCAGTCGGGCGCCCTGGGCGACCTCCTCACCGGACGGAACGGCGACCCCAACGGCGCGTACTGGCTCTACACCTGGTACGCCCAGATGACCGGCCAGATGGTGACCACCACGCCGCCGTCGAACGAGAGCCCGCTCGACGGCGCCGCCTCCGTCAGCGACGAGGGCGACGAAGTGCGCGTCATCGCCGGCGGCAACACCGGAGCCACGTCCATCAAGGTCAACGGGCTCGACGAGCTGTCGCTCGGCTCGAAGGTCGACGTCCAGGTGGACTTCACCGCCTCCTACGGCCGCACGGTGAAGACCGACGGCCCGGTCACCATCTCGAACACGACCTACGAGGTCGCCGCCGACGGATCGATCACGGTGCCCATCGTGATGAATCCGACCTACGGCTACCAGGTGATCGTCACCCCGGAGAAGAGCCCGACCAGCCTGGCGGGCGACTACACCGTGGGCAACGCGAACTCCGGTCTGCAGCTCGCCACGCAGGGCGGCGCGACCGCGAACGGGACGCCGGTCGTCCAGGCCGACTCCGCGACCGCGACCGGACAGGCGTGGAGGATCACGGCAGCGGGCCAGGGCCTCTACCGCGTCGTCCACACCCCCAGCGGACGCGCCCTGACCATCGCCGGCGCCGCAGCGTCCAACGGAGCAGCCGCGGTGATCGCCGACGCGAACGGCGGAGACGAGCAGCTGTGGCAGCTCATCCCCGACGGGAAGGGGAAGGTCCGCCTCGCGAACTACGCGACGGGCAAGACGCTCGGGGTCCTCAACCTGAGCAAGGACGCGGGCGCTGCGGTCATCCAGTGGTCCGACGGCGCACCGACCTCCAACTGCCAGGTCAGCGGAGCCCGCCAGCCGGGCAGGTTCGGCACGGCACTGGACTTCTGCAAGACGGCGTCGTACGGGTCGCTCCCCAGCGGAATCGTCAGCGGACTCACCGGCGACTGGTCCGTCTCGACCTGGATCAAGCCGGCGTCGCTGACGAACTACTCCCGCGTCTTCGACTTCGGCACGGGCCAGAACGTCAACATGTTCCTCACTCTCAACGCCGGGGGTGCCGGACCGCGGTTCGCCATCACGAACACCGGCGCCGGAGGCGAGCAGCGACTGACCTACGGCGGTCAGAACTTCCCGCTCAACCAGTGGTCGAACGTGGTCGTCACCGTCTCGGGCACGCAGGGCACGATGTACCTCAACGGCACGGTCGTCGCCACGAACCCGAACATGACGGTGAAGCCGTCGGCTCTCGGGAACACCAACCGGAACTACCTGGGCAAGTCGCAGTACGGGGACCCGGCCTACGACGGCGCGATCGACGACTTCGCCGTCTACGACCGGGCACTGTCCGCGGCCGACGTGGCCGCTCTGGCCGGCGGCCGGGCGGCGGCGGGCACCGTCGCGCAGTACGCGTTCGACGAGGCGTCCGGAGCCGCGCTCCAGGACTCCTCGGGGAACAACCGGAACGGGACCATCGTGCTCGGAACCGACGGAGCCACCACCAGCACCGCGACCGACGCCCAGACCGCCGACCGGTTCTGGACGCTCACGCCGGTCGCCGTCGCCGACACGACCAAGCCGGCGGTCACGCTGGTGTCGCCCACCACGGCGGGCCCCTTCTCCGCACTGGCCGTCCAGGTCGACGCGACGGACGACCGCGGACTGAAGCGCATCGTGGCCAACATCTACAAGGACGGCAAGCTCGTCACGAGCACGCAGTCCCCGGTCGCCGGTGGAGCGAGGACCGGATCGCACTCGGCCACGGTGCAGCTGCCCGACGGGAACTACACCGTCAAGTACAACGCGGAGGATCTCGCGGGCAACATCGCGCCCACGAAGACCTTCGCGGTGACGCTGGACAGCACGGCGCCGACGGCCACGGTCAAGACCGAGCCCTCCTTCACCACCGGTGAGAAGGGCGTCTACGACCAGGTGAGCTTCAAGCTGTACGACGCGGGCAGGATCGACAGGGCGGTCATCAACGGTCGCGTGAAGGATCTCACCGACAACGCGTGGTCCGACGTGAACTTCATCAAGCCGGGCGTCTTCGGCGCGGTCAAGGGTGCCAACACCATGGTCGTCCACGACGTCGCCGGGAACACCACCACCGTCCAGTTCACCCTGAACTGACCCGGACCTCGAGGCGCCCCGTATCCGTACGGGGCGCCTCGAGCGTGTGCGGGGCATGCCACGGCAGGCTGGGCGCAGCTGGGGCGCCCCCCACCCGGACCGGCAGCGGCCCCTGGATGCAGGAGCATGAGGTGCGACCGCCGCGTGCTCTCCTGCACCTGAGCGGAGAGCCGGCAGCAGTCCGACCGGTCCTCGCCGTCCGACAGCCTCCGAGGAGAACGACAGTGGCCACCATCGCAGACGTCGCCCGCGAAGCGGGCGTCTCCCGCAGCACCGCGTCCTACGCGTTCTCGGGCAACCGCCCGATCTCGGCCGAAGTGCGCCGGCGAGTGCTCGCTGCGGCTCGTCGCCTGGAGTTCACGCCCAACGCGGGCGCGCGATCGCTGGCGACCTCGCAGACCCGGGTCATCGGCCTGCTGGCACAGTTCCTCGAGGACGAGTTCGCCCCCGCGATGCTGCAGTACACCCTCGGCGTCTCGAACATGGCCCGCGAGCTCGGATACGACATCCTGCTGGTCACCGACGCGGACGGCACGAGCGCACTGCGACGCATCAGCGACTCCCGCATGGTCGACGGGATCGTCCTGCTCAACGTCGCCGTGGACGATCCGCGGCTGGACATCCTGCGCAACGCCCGGCAGCCGGGCGCCCTCGTCGGCCTGCCGAGGGACTGCTCCGGCGTCGACGTCTTCGACCTCGACTTCGAGGAGACCGGTCGCGCGATGATCGAGCACTTCCACGCCCTCGGGCATCGGGAGCTCGTGCTCGTGTCCCCGCCCCAGCACGTCGTCGATCGCGGCGGTGCCTACGTCTGGCGCCTGCAGGACGCCGCTCTCGAGGCCGCCGACGCCCACGGCATCCGACTGCACACGTCGTTCGCGCCCTCCACCCAGCCGGACGTCGGCCGAGCGCTCGGAGACCTGCTCGACGCGCACCCGCGGGCGACGGGCCTGCTCGTCAACAACGAGGCGGCCGCAGCGGCACTTCCGAGCGTTTTGGGAGCACGGAGCACGAGGAGCCCGGAGGACGTCTCCGTGCTCGGCCGGTTCTCGGAGGAGTTCGCGCGCACCTTCTCGCTCCCCTACTCCTTCGTGGAGAGCGCACCCGACCGGCTCGGGAGCATGGCGGTGCGTCAGCTCGTCCGCCGGATCGAAGGCGCGACCGACACCGAGGAGGCGTACGTCGTGCGCCTCCTCGGCCCTGAGATCGTCGAACGCGGCAGTACGGCGCCTCCGCGTCCGACTCCCGCGGCCTGAGCGGACGACCTCGCCCGGGCGCCCTCTCCCTCCACCCGGGACCACGACCACGAGGCGTCGGCACCGGACCGCAGGAGGGCGTCGGGACCCCGGAGTCCGGCAGCAGTCGCGACCAGCGAGAGCATCAGCCGCGGATTCAGAGGTCGTCGAGAACCTCCCGAAGGATGCGGGTCAGCGCTGTCGTCCTCTCGTGGTTGGTGGCCGATCCGAACGTGTAGTGGGGCATCCTCCTCACGAACGACCGGGCGTCGGGTCCGAGAGCCTTCTCCAGTGCTTCGGCGATCCGGGTGTCCGGTCCTGTGCCCGACAGCCATTCGAACGCGGCGTCGCCCATGCCGACCACCACCGGCGTCCGGCCGTCGGCTCCTTCGCGACAGGTGGTCAGCTCCCAGGTCAGCAGCTCGGCGCAGCGTTCGACGTGGTCCCTGCCCGCCTGCTGCTCGTCGCGCAGAGTCGTCCGAAGAGCCCCCGCGTCACGGGTCGGAACCAGTTTGAAGACGTCCGACATGTAGGCGACAGGCGCACTCGAGTCGAGGACCTCGTCGTAGGCGGCGCGCACACTGTTCCGGAGTGCGCCGTCGCCCCGATGACCGGGCGAATGGAAGGTCTGCCAGAACGTCGGGTCGGAGGGAGGGTTCTTCCCGCCCCAGTTGATCGCGAACAGCACGACGGATGTCGTCATGGGCTGCAGCTCGACGAACTCCTCGGGACTGCTCGCCGTGACGGGGCCGGCCAGGTCACCGCGCTCGCCCCACCTCGCCCAGGACGTCGCGTGCCCGAGCTTCCAGCCCCCTCCCTCGACATCGGGATGGCTGATGTCCTCGTCACGCAGGGCCTGGTACGTGGCGTAGTCGACAGGCGGGAAGCTCATAGCGGTCCTCTCGGGGCTGCAGGGCCCTGCCTCGGTGGCAGGAGGAGGGCGTGAGACCGGGCGTCTCGATCCAGAGGCTATCGAGACAGTGGTCTTCTCCGTCCCTCGTTCTCGAGTCCCTCCGGAGCGTCGTGCCGACCTCCGATCGGCGGAACGGTCGACGGCCTTCCGGCACCACGAGCACGGGCCGGGCGGACGACAGGTCTCGCTCGACGCAGCGGCTCGCGCTCCGCCGTCACGATCGCCACCGCCCGCTGGACCAGTACCCTGTCGCCTCGCACCGCGTGGACCATCACCACCGCGACCGCCGCCGCGGGAACCCTGGGCCTGGCGCTCGCCGCCGGCACGCCGTCCGCCCTCGCGGCCTGCCTGCTCTTCGGATGGGGATGCACCGCCGCCACCGGGTCGCTCATCGCCTGGACCGCCGCTCTCGACTCGGACCGCGCGGCGACCGGCACGGCCCTGCTCTTCGTGGTGCTGATCGCCGGACAGGCCGTGGGCGCAGTGGGGCTCGGAGCGCTGCTCGACGGGCTGGGCACGATGGTCGCCTTCGCCGCCGCTGCTGTCGTGACGGCGCACGGTCGTCCGGTTCGTAGTGTCGGACGTATGGATCCGCGACCGCTTCCCGCCGTCGGCGCCCCGGCCACCCGTGCGCTCGAGGACGCGGGCGTGCACGATGTGGACGACGTGAGGCGGGTGGGCCTCAACCGTCTCGCAACCCTCCACGGAGTCGGGCCGAAGGCGCTCCGGCTCCTCCAGCAGGCCCTCGACGCGGACGATCCCGCTCCGTAGCGATCCCTTCCCTGCACGGTCGCCTCGACCCGGAATGGTCGGAGGCTCGGCGTGCCGGTTCCCGGGGGCGATCCGACCGCGGAGGCGGCCGCCGGGGGAACGGTGGTCGGATGAACCAGGAGGCGCGATGAAGATCATGCTCGTGATGCGGTCGGACGGCAGCTACGCCGGGGGCGATGCGCCCGAGGACTACGCGGCCTGGGCGGACTACGACGCGTCGCTGAAGGCGGACGGCGTCCTCGTCGACTCCGGACGCTTCGCCGACGCCTCCGGGGACGTCTCCGTCGAGACGGATCTGACCGCGGCGCGAAGAGGAAGCGGCACTCCGGCCCCCTCCCGAGCGGAGGAGCGGTCAGCCCTCGTCGGCTACTACCTGCTCGACTGCCCGACCCGGGACGACGCCGTGCGGTACGCCCGCCGCGCCCCCCTCTACGGCTCCGTCGAGGTGCACGAGCCGGCGCAGTACTGAGCCGCGGTCGCCGGTCGGGCGGCTGTCCCCGTCACCGCCGAGCGGGACCGACCGCTTCACCCGAGGGATGCGAATCGGGCGTCCGGGATCGGGGCGGCGGGAGGGAAGTGGTGTACCGTCATCGCCTGACCGATTCTCATCGGAGTGGTCGACCCGTCTCACCGGCGGTGTCGATCCGGGGCTGAAAACCTCCGGCGTCCTCGAAGCCCGGAGGTCCTCCCATGTCAGTGTCCCCACGAAGCACCACCGTCGACGGTGACGCGTCCCCCTTCGTCGTCGTGGTCAGCGCAGAAGTGCACCCGAGCGGCGCGGGGTCGGAACGGTCCGATCCGGTCACCTTGCCGGCAGCGCTCGCACGTCCGAGGACGGGGTACGGCGGAGCGATCCGGCTGGCGCAGGGCCGCGTGCTCGGCCCGCCCTCCTTCCCCGGCACCGAGCTCCTCTTAGGGCTGCTCTTCTGGCGCAGCCGCCGCGACGCCGAGGATTTCGCGGCGGAACTGAGCCGCGCTGAACCGTCGTGGGTCGTGGACGAGGGGATCTACCGGTTCACCACCTCGGCGACGGCGAGCCCGGACGACGCGACTCCCGTCGATCCGGTGCGCGCTGCCCCGACGGCGGCCCACGAGATCATCCGACTGGCGCCCGTCGCGGGCAAGCAGGCATGGATGGCCGAGTACAACGAGAGCGAGACGCGCGGTCACATCAGAACGCTCGAGGGCTTCGTCTCGACGAGCTTCTTCCGCGACCTCCGGAGCGATCGGATCATCGAGTAGGTGCAGTGGCGCTCGGCCGACGACCTGACAGCGGCGTTCGGGGACGAGCGCTTCGCCGAGCACGTGAGCGTGAACAGCCATTACTCCGACGGCGAGGCCTTCCTCTTCGGAGAACGGTCGACCGATGCGGCACCCGCCGATGAACCGCCCGACGGCTCGTCCACCCCCTCCGGGACCGACGGTCCTGCCGCCGCTCAGAGCCCCGAGGCCCGACCGTGACTCGACTCGAGACCGTTCACGAGATCCTCGGGCCCTGGTCGTTGGCCACCACCCAGCGGTTCTGGGAGGGCTTCACCCCGAACCGGCTCGCGTCGCAGCCGCAGGCCGCGGGCATCCGCTCCGCCCTCCTCTGCGATGCCGACTGGCAGCGAGTGGACGTCGCGGTCACCCAGGACGGGCCGTCCGCCCGCATCGTGGTCGAGGGCCCGGGCGACCTGGACGCCGCGACCGAGCAGGGCCGGCGGCTGCTGGCCCTCGCCAGCGACGGGCGCGGCTGGCCCGGGGTCGCGGCGCGCGACGAGGTCATCGCGGACGTGCAGGCTCGGCTCCCCGGGTTCCGGCCGTGCGGCTTCTTCTCGCCCTACGAGGCGGCGGTCTGGACGGTCCTGTCGCGTCGGCTGCAGATCCGGCAGGCGGCGGCGGTCAGGACGCGTCTCGCGCAGCAGCTCGGTGATGACGGAGCCTTCCCGTCCCCGGCCGTCCTGCGTGCGGCGTCCCTCGACCTGCCCGACCGCAAGGCGGAGTACCTGCAGGCGATCGCCGAGGCCGCCCTCGACGGACAGCTCTCCGGCTCCCACCTGCGCTCGCTCCAGCCGGCCGAGGCCTTCGTCCAGGTGCAGAGCATCCGGGGGATGGGGCCTTTCTCGGCCGAGCTCGTCGTGATCCGCGGCGCGAACTTCCCCGACGTCCTGCCGCGCAACGAGGGCAGGCTGAGCGACGAAGTCGCGAAGCGCTACGGCGACGACCGGTCGATCGACGAGATCTCCGAGACGTGGACGCCGTTCCGCTCCTGGGCGGCGGTGCACCTGCGCGCGCTCGCGGAGTAGACGGGCGACTCCCAGGGGCGGCCCACCGTCATGACGGCTCCTCCCGCAGCCGCCCCGCGGCGGCCGCTGCCGCGGAGATCTCGCCGCAGTGAGTCCGGCGACGGACGCCACCCCGAAGGCCCGGGCGGATGATGGTCGGGTGAACCGCACCGATCGTCTGTACGGGCTCGTCGAGGAGCTGCGGGCGGTCTCGCCCCGGCCGCGGAGCGCGCGCCGTCTCGCCGAGCGGTTCGAGGTGTCGGTGCGGACCATCGAGCGGGACCTGTCCGCGCTGCAGCAGGCGGGTCTGCCGATCTGGGCGGAGCCCGGCCGCACGGGCGGCTACGTCATCGACGCGTCCGCGACCCTCGGGCCGGCCGGATTCACGGTGGAGGAGGCCGTCGCCGTGCTGATCGGCCTCAGCGCGCTGCAGCGCAGTCCGTTCCGGCAGGCAGCCAGGACCGCTGCCCGGAAGACGCTCGCGGTCCTGCCGGACGACGTGGCCGCCCGCGCCGGCGCGGTCGC